>JAUIKV010000009.1 GCA_030430615.1 Bacteroidia bacterium | reverse complement strand
TTATGAATTGCCAACTGCTAACATCTTGCAAAGTGCTTTTGTCCAAATTCAGGCCAATTCAGTTTGTGACGATTATTACGGAAGTAGCACAATTACAGACCGAGTGATTTGTGCTGGTCCCTTGGAGGGTGGCGTTGGAACTTGCCAAGGTGACAGTGGGGGTCCAATGATGACAGTGGAAGATGGTTTTTATAAACTCTGTGGAGTCACTTCATTTGGACCTTCTGGTGCGTGTGCTGCTCCGAATGCTTTGTGTAAGTTTGCTTTTCATTTCACAAAAATCCCGGGATCAAATTAACAGATCCACACTTTTTGTAGTCCTAAAATTCATTGTTTGCATTTCTTATATCGATTCGTTAAAATCGTTGATCATTAAATATCAATTTTACTATTTTTGTGAAAATTCTTTAAAGTATGGCCTTCGAGAAACAGGGTGTGTATTTACCCGAATATGAACATGATAATTGTGGTGCAGGTTTTATTTGCAGCCTTACGGGAGAAAAGACGAATCGCATCATTCACGATGCTCTGGAGATACTGATCAAGTTGGAGCATCGCGGAGCGGTTAGCGCCGACGGGAAAACTGGAGACGGTGCTGGAATTTTGATCGAGGTGCCTCACGCCTTTTTCAAGAAGGTATGCGACTTTGATCTGCCGGAGCCCCGGGAATACGGTGTGGGAATGATCTTCCTACCCAAGGGAGTAAACCAGCACAAGTACTGCATTGATGTCCTCGAGAGAGAGATCCGAGATCAGGACCTGGAAGTTCTGGGTTGGAGGGAAGTTCCGGTAAATCCAGAGCATTTGGGGGAGATCGCCGAATCGACAGAACCTTATATCCGTCAGATCTTTGTCGGTAAGAAGGAAGAAATGAGCACAGCTCAGTTCAATGCGAAGATGTATGCGGCTCGGAAAATTGCCGAACACGAAATACGCAATTCGAAACTGAAGCACCAGTCCCAGTTCTATATTCCAAGTTTTTCGACAAATACTTTGATTTACAAAGGACTATTGATCCCGGAGGACATCCGTAACTATTATGCGGACCTTTCGGATCCTGACCTGGTGACCCGACTCGCACTGGTTCATCAGCGTTTTTCCACGAATACGGCCCCTTCCTGGGACCTGGCCCAGCCATTCCGATTCATGTGCCACAATGGTGAGATCAATACACTAAGAGGCAACGTAAGCAGAATGAAGGCTCGCGAGGAACTTATGAAAAGTGATTTGTTCGGGGATGACGTAGATCGACTTTTTCCAATCATTTTGGACGGCAAATCAGATTCGGCTTCCATGGATATGGCAGTCGAGCTGCTGCTGATGACAGGGCGGTCACTGCCTGAGGTCATGATGATGCTTGTTCCGGAAGCCTGGGAAAAAGATCCGAACATGCCCGATGAGAAAAAGGCATTTTACGAATACAATTCCTGTATCATGGAACCCTGGGACGGCCCGGCTTCGGTACCTTTCACAGACGGCAATTTCATCGGCGCCCTCCTTGATCGAAATGGGCTCAGACCTTCGCGTTTCACGGTTACCAAGCAGGGATATGTGATCATGTCTTCGGAGATAGGCGTTCTTGAAATCAAGCCTGAAGACGTTGTGCGCCACGGAAGACTGGAGCCCGGAAAGATATTCCTCGTCGACATGAATGAAGGCAGAATTGTGGAAGATGAAGAGGTGAAGAACAATGTGACCAAGAAGCACCCCTACCGCAAATGGCTCGATAAAAACTTGCTGCCTCTTGCAAAGGTTCCCTACACAGGGAATCAATGCCCCGTGGAACTCACTCCGTACAAGACAAGGCAACGCATGTTTGGGTATACCATGGAGGACATTGACACTATTATCACCCCCATGTCAAAGACGGGCAAAGAAGCCATAGGATCCATGGGTACCGACACGCCCCTTGCAGTGCTTTCGGAACGCAACCAATTGCTCTACAATTATTTCAAGCAGTTGTTCGCCCAGGTCACAAACCCACCGCTGGATGGAATCCGGGAGGAGATAATCACAGACATCAGTCTGGCCATAGGTGAAGACAGAAACATTTTCGAGATCAGCCCCGAGCATTGCAAAAAGCTGAAGATCCAGAATCCAGTAATCTCCAATGATGACCTTGACAAGATCAAGAACATCTCGCACCCTGATTACAAGGCTGAGGTTATTCCGATGCTTTATGACATCAAGCGTGGTTTGAACGCCCTGGAGAAGTCTCTGAACAATATCATCCTCTTAGCTGAAAAGGCCGTGGACAAGGGATGCAACATCATCATTTTGAGTGACCGTGGTGCTGACAAGACCAATGGGCCCATTCCCGCCCTTCTCGCCTGCTCTTACCTTCACCACTCTCTGAATAATGCCCAGAAACGTTCCAAATTTGGAATCATCATAGAATCGGCTGAACCGCGAGAACCTCATCATTTCGCTACCCTGTTTGGATATGGAGCGAGTGCTATTAACCCTTACATGGTCAATGAGATCATTCGCGAAAAGGTGAAAAACGGATCAATCACAGGCATCGATTCCGAAACGGCTGTTCAAAATTTCAACAAAGCTATAGGAAAGGGAATCTTGAAGATCATGAATAAAATCGGGATCTCGACGCTTCACTCCTACAGGGCCTCGCAAATTTTTGAAATTCTCGGCTTGAATTCGACCTTTACCGAGAAATATTTCCCAAAAACCGCATCGAGAATCGAAGGCATCGGCCTCTATGAGATCGAAAGAGAGATCTCGAAAAGGCACAAGGACGCTTTCTTCAACAATAAGATCGACCAGAACCTAAAACTCGACATTGGCGGTGACTACCGTTGGAGAAGAAACGGTGAGAAACACATGTTCAATCCGACTACGGTGGCCAAGCTTCAGCAGGCAGTGAGAAGCAGCAGCGTCAAAAGCTATCACGAGTATTCAAAAATGATCAATGAACAGAGTGAGAACCTGATGACCCTGCGGGGCCTTTTTGAATTCCAGAATCTCGATCCGATACCAATAGACGAGGTAGAACCCTGGACCGAGATCGTCAAGCGCTTCAAAACAGGAGCCATGTCTTATGGATCAATCAGCAAGGAAGCCCATGAGAACCTGGCCATCGCCATGAATCGAATTGGCGGAAAGAGCAACTCAGGTGAAGGAGGAGAAGACCAGAGTCGCTTCCGAAAAGATCTCAACGGGGACAGCAGGAACAGTGCGATCAAACAGGTGGCTTCGGGCCGATTTGGGGTATCCAGTCACTATCTGACCAATGCCAGTGAAATTCAGATTAAAATGGCACAGGGGGCGAAACCCGGAGAAGGAGGTCAGCTACCCGGTGAAAAAGTATTCCCCTGGATCGCCGAAGTGAGAAACTCAACGCCTTATGTAGGGTTAATATCGCCTCCTCCACATCACGATATCTATTCCATTGAAGATTTATCCCAATTGATCTTTGACCTTAAGAATGCCAACCGGGAAGCGCGAATTAATGTAAAACTCGTTTCCGAGGTTGGAGTTGGAACTATAGCTGCCGGAGTCGCCAAGGCCAAGGCTGACGTCATTCTCATCTCCGGCTATGACGGTGGGACAGGAGCTTCTCCCCTCACCTCTTTGAAACACGCCGGACTTCCCTGGGAGCTCGGAATCGCCGAGGCCCAACAGACCCTGGTTCTGAATGACCTGAGGGGCAGAATTGTTCTCGAGTGCGATGGTCAGCTCAAAACCGGGCGCGACGTAGCCATTGCCTGCCTGCTAGGAGCAGAGGAATTTGGCTTTGCAACGGCTCCACTTGTGGCCTCAGGCTGTATCATGATGCGCAAGTGTCACCTGAACACCTGTCCTGTTGGAATCGCCACACAGGATCCTGAATTGAGAAAGAACTTCAAAGGCACCCCTGAGCACGTGATCAACTTCATGTACTTCGTGGCTGAGGAGTTGCGCGAGATCATGGCTTCTTTGGGCTTCCGCAGCGTTGAGGAGATGATCGGTCAGTCACAAAAGATAAATGCCCGCAAGGCCGTCGATCAATACAAAGCCCAGGGAATTGACCTTTCTCCCATACTGTATCAACCGGCAAATTACCACGAGAAAACCATAAGAAACAAAGAGCAGCAGGTGCATGATCTTCACGACGCCCTGGACTTCGAGATTCTCAAGGACGCTCACCCTGCCGTATACCGGAAAGAGAAAATGAGCCTTGACTACCCGATACACAATACGGATCGCTCTGTGGGTGCCATTTTGAGCAATGAGATTTCCAAGATTTACGGGGCAAACGGGCTTCCGGAAAACACACTTATTCTGAATTTTGAAGGGTCTGCCGGCCAGAGCTTCGGTGCCTTCGCGACCCATGGGCTCACCATGAAGATTCAGGGTAATTCCAACGACTACCTCGGCAAGGGCCTCTCTGGTGCTACATTAATTGTAAAAAAACCCGAGGCGGCCGATTTCAAGGCCGATGAGAACATCATTGTGGGTAATGTATGCTTCTATGGTGCCACACAGGGAAAAGCCTTTATAAATGGGGTTGCCGGGGAGCGTTTCTGCGTTCGAAACTCGGGGATCACAGCCGTTGTGGAAGGCGTCGGTGATCACGGATGTGAATATATGACGGGTGGCAAAGTGGTCGTCATTGGAAAAACCGGAAGAAATTTTGCCGCTGGCATGAGCGGAGGAACCGCTTATGTCTTTGATCCTGACAAGAGCTTCAGAAATTCGAAATGCAACCTGGAAATGGTGGAACTCGAATCCATGACTGACGAGGAATCCATGGAAATCTTCAGCCTGATCAAGGATCATTACCACGCCACAGAAAGCACAAAAGCAATGAGCCTGCTCGAAAACTGGGAAGAGGCGAAAACTTCTTTCGTAAAAGTGATGCCGACTGAATACAAGCGTGCTCTTGAGCGCCTGGCCGAGGAGCAAAACGTAACACAAACTGTTTGAACATGGGAAAAATAACTGGATTTAAGGAGTTCGAGAGAGTTGATGAAAGAAACAAACCTGTTGAACAGAGACTGAAAGACTACAAAGAATTTACAATTCCGCTCGAGGAAAAAGACTTGCAAAAGCAAGGCTCGAGATGCATGGACTGCGGGATTCCATTTTGCCACAGCGGATGTCCGCTTGGGAATCTGATTCCTGACTTCAATGACCTCGTCTACAAGGGTGAATGGAAAAAAGCCCTGGGCATACTGCATTCGACCAACAACTTTCCCGAATTCACGGGACGTCTGTGCCCGGCTCCCTGCGAAAAGGCTTGTGTCCTGGGACTCATTGAAGATCCGGTTTCAATCGAAAACATTGAGAAGAACATCGTGGAGAAAGGATTCAGCGAAGGTTGGATTGTTGCAGAACCTCCAAAGGAAAGAACTGGAAAAAAAGTCGCGGTTGTTGGCTCAGGGCCAGCTGGTCTGGCAGCGGCACAACAACTGAACCGCGCCGGGCACCTGGTGACCGTATTTGAAAGGGATGATGCGATTGGAGGTTTGCTGCGCTATGGAATCCCGAATTTCAAAATGGAAAAAGAGATCATTGATCGACGGGTAAAGATCATGGAAGAAGAGGGCATTGAATTCCAAACCAACACAAACATAGGTGTCAATTACGATATAGAGGAGCTCGACGCTTTTGACGCCGTAGTTCTCTGTGGAGGAGCCACAGTACGCAGATCCCTCCCAACCAAAGGCTCGGATGCCAAGGGAGTTGAGCAGGCCATGGATTTTCTGACTCAACAAACCAAAAGTATTTATGGAATTGACTTCGATCAGGAGCCAATTAGCGCAAAAGGAAAAAATGTGATTGTCATCGGAGGTGGTGATACGGGATCCGACTGTGTTGGAACCTCAAACCGCCAAGGCGCCAAGTCAGTGACCAATTTCGAGATCATGCCGAAACCTCCCGGGGAAAGGAGCGAAACGACTCCGTGGCCCTATTGGCCCTTGCAGTTGAAGACCTCTTCTTCACACGAAGAAGGCTGCGAACGCAATTGGCTGATCAACACCAAGGAGTTTCTCACTGACGCCGACAACAACCTCACCGGTGTAGTCACTGTGGAGGTTGAGTGGAAAAAAATTCCTGGACAGCGTCCCCAACTCATTGAGCGCAAAGGAACGGAAAAGGCCTGGCCCTGTGAGCTTGTTCTATTGGCACTCGGATTCACTGGTCCTGAAACTACCCTGAGCGACCAGCTCGGACTTGAACTGGATGAGCGAAGCAATTATAAAGCTGGTAACTACCAGACCAATGTGCCGCACATCTTCACCGCGGGAGACATGCGAAGAGGTCAGTCACTCATCGTTTGGGCGATCAATGAAGGGCGGGAAGCCGCTCGGGAAGTCGATATTTTCCTCATGGGTGAAAGCAATCTGCCGGTCAAAGGCGGAGGAGACCTGCCATCTGTTTAACCTTTATCTCCCCTATTGAATTTAAAGTATCAACATTGCCCTCAAAGTGTTGATAAGTTCTGTTTCATTCGTAATATTTTCTGTTTCAGGAACTAATAGTTAAGATTCTCTTTAGAATTGGCACCTACTTTTGTGGCATAATAAAGGATAAGACTATCCAAAACGAATAAAACTAAACTTAACTCTATTAAATTCAACTGAAATGAAAAGAATCCTTGGACTTTTGATCGTGGCTGCACTTGTCACCTCATGCGTATCAAAGAAAAAGTATGTGCAATTGGAGCAAGATCTGATTGACACAAAGGGAGAATTGCAACAAACTACCCTTGAAAAAGAAGAGCTGGAGACTAAAATGGCTGCGATCGAGAAACGCGTCGAGATCTACAACGCCAACATTAACTCACTGCAATCTGAAAATGCTACGCTTCAGGCTAGCAACGACCAGAAAATGGACTTTCTCGATGACAATTCAACTGTGATGTCTGCAAACATGAAAGCCAATCTTGAGGCCACTCTGGCCCAATTGCCTGCAGAGGAGCTCGCAGGAGCCAAGACGCTTAAAGACTCTATGAACGTGGCTATCGCGCACAACTTGAAAAAGTCAATCAGCGATTCAAACATGGAAAACGACGGAGACATCAGCGTTGGAATCGACCAGACCGTTGTTATGATCTCGGTAGCTGACAGTTTGCTTTTCCGTTCAGGAAGCTACAATGTGAGCTCTAAGGCGAACCCATTGCTTGCGAAATTGGCTGACGTCATTAACGCTGAGCCCAGCATCGATGTCATGATCGAAGGACACACGGACAACAAGGGAATCCACACTGAAGAAATCATTGATAACTGGGACCTAAGTGTCAAAAGATCAACAGCAATTGCTCGACTTCTACAGAACAAATACAAAGTTGACCCTGCCCGTTTGATTCCTGCAGGAAGAAGCAGCTATGTGCCATTGACTGACAACTCTACCTACAAGAACAGAGCGAGAAACAGAAGGACTAACATCATCATCATGCCTAATCTCAACAAATTCTTTGCCCTTATGGCCCAAGAAGAAGTTGTGAGCCTTGAAGAATAATTCTCCTGATATGGGACTTGGTTCTCAGAAAAAATAAAAACCGGGCATGCGCCCGGTTTTTTTTATGCCAAAAAAAAATCCGGAATAGATCAAATCTTATTCCGGACTTTCCCACTAACTAAAACTAAAAACTAATCAACATTGTCATGTAAAAATGAGTTATTTGATCTCAACTGGATATCGTCATTCTCATCTGTTCCCAAACTCATTCGGGATTTGTTGTTATCGGCCTCAGAAGAAGGTGGAACTTCCCTGAGATCCACTCCCATTCTCTTATAAGCCGGTTGGCTCTCAATCTCATCGATGCTGTGATTGAGTTTATTTATGAACTTGTAATTAAAGTCCTTCATCTTTTTCCTTCTCAACTCGGCGCGGTCCTTCAGTTCCGCAATGGTCAAATTCAGCGGCGAGATATCATTGTCGCTTATTGCTTCTTCCACATTATTCTCAATGGGCTCAGACCTTTTAACTTTAAGCTCAAAGTTCAGATTCTCATCCTCATTTCCCTCTTCTGCAACAGATTTAAGAGCATTGATCTCCGGAGCGAACTCCTCTTCAAGACTATGACGCACAACGTCTTCATCTGTCTTATGAACGGGATTCGGCTCTCGAACTGGTTCAGGTTTGATGTGCTCCAATCCGACAATCTCGATGTCATTGATATTGATCTTTTCCATCGTGCTTACCGGTTCAACTTGCTTTTTGGACTTTTGAATTGGCAGATCGAACGTGAATGAAATCTGGTTCTCATTTTCCTCCTTCTCAGCTTCGACAATTTCAGCCTCCCTCACGGTCATATTCGTAATCTCAAAATCCATCTCTTCAACCGGAGCAGCACTCATCTCCTCCTTTACAGGTGTCGCTTCCGAAAATGGAGTCGCTTCAAAGGAAGATCGCGTCTCCTCCACAGGTGGAACAGCTTCCGCTGGCGGAGCTACCTCTGCAGCTGGAGCTTGTTCTTTCGTCGGAACCCTTTCCGGAGTCGGGGTAGTTTCAGGAGAAACCGTTTCATACTCTACCTGAATACTGTCGGTCTCATCCATTTCGAGCGTGTGAACCACGCGAGTCTCTTTTTCAACTTTTGGTTTCTCCTCCTGCTTTGCAGGCTGAGGCTTGGCCCGATCCTCCTCCAAACGGTGGACAATCTTCCTGGACTCGAGCTTTGAAATCTCATTCTGCTGTTCGGGATTGAAACCGGTGGCAATAATGGTTACGGCTATGGCGTCTCCAAGTGATTCGTCTTCCCCTACACCCATGATGATGTCGACATTGGTCTTGGCCTCTGACTGTATGTAGTCATTGATCTCTCCAATCTCATCGATTGTGACCTCTGATGTTCCTGAAACGATCAGCAACAATACGTTCTTCGATCCCTCTATCTTATTGTCATTGAGAAGCGGTGAATCGAGTGCCTTTGTAATCGCGTTCTGCGCTCGGTTGGACCCTGATGCCTGGGCAGAACCCATGATAGCGGTGCCACTGTTCGATAACACAGTCTTGGCATCTCGAAGGTCAATGTTTTGCGTATAGTGATGTGTAATTACTTCTGCTATTCCCGTGGCTGCAGTCGACAAGACCTCGTCCGCCTTGGAGAAACCGGCTTTGAAACCGAGATTTCCATAAACCTCCCGGAGTTTGTTGTTATTTATGACCACCAGGGAATCCACGTGCTTCCGCAACCTTCGGATTCCGATCTGGGCCTGTTCGTTTCTCATTTTCCCTTCAAAAGAAAAAGGTATCGTTACGATTCCAACTGTCAAAATATCCAATTCCTGAGCGATTTTGGCAATGATTGGTGCGGCTCCCGTTCCTGTTCCACCACCCATTCCGACAGTAATAAATAGCATCTTCGACTTGGTGTTGAGCATGTTCTTGATATCCTCCATGCTTTCCATGGCTGATTGCTCGCCGATCTCAGGGTTGGCTCCCGCTCCCAATCCTTCGGTCAACGCCGCTCCTAATTGTATTTTAAAGGGCACCGGACTGCTGTTCAGGGCTTGGGCGTCTGTATTGCAAACGACAAAATCAACCCCCTTGATCCCTTTGTTGTACATGTGATTGACCGCATTGGAACCTCCACCGCCAACTCCGATTACCTTGATTACATTAGACTGGTTCTTTGGCATGTCAAACGAAAGGTTGCTAAATTCTAAGCTCATAACGTTAATTAGTTTTCGGGAATTTTCTTTTCCAGGTTTTTGTTATTGTTTTGGATGTTTCCTTGTCATTCATTTCCAGGTATGTCAAATCTATTCGGCATTGTCGAGAAAATCTCTGAACTTCTCACCCCATTTCTCAAATATGGTCTTCTTAGGCCCCGTGCTCTCCGAAGAGTGCGCGGTTTTCAGCGAGTCGTCCTCGAGCTGTCTCTGAACACGCTCTCTCTTCTCGTTTTCCATCAACCCTTTCATCAGGAGTCCGACCACTGTCGCATAAAGCGGACTTGACAGCTCTGTGTCGGAATTGCTTGCAAGGTGCTCGTTTGGATACCCAATTCGAGTGTCCATGCCGGTGATATACTCCACCAGCTGCTTGATATGCTTAAGCTGGGCACCTCCCCCGGTAAGGACGATTCCTGCAATTAGCTTTTTCTTGCTTTCCTCGTGGCCGTAATTCTTTATTTCCAAAAAGATCTGCTCGATGATCTCGACGACCCGCGCATGTATGATCCTTGACAGGTTTTTCAGTGTGATCTCCTTCGGCTCGCGTCCCCTCAGGCCAGGAATTGAAACGATCTCATTGTCTTTATTCTCTCCGGGCCAGGCGGATCCGAATTTGGTTTTGAGCAGCTCTGCCTGTTTCTCGATAATGGAGCAACCTTCCTTGATGTCTTCTGTGATCACATTACCGCCAAACGAGATAACCGATGTGTGACGGATGATCCCATCTTTGAAGATTGCCAGATCCGTAGTTCCTCCTCCTATGTCGATCAATGCCACCCCTGCTTCTTTTTCCTCCTGGCTCAATACGGCTTCTGCTGAAGCAAGCGGCTCCAGGGTAATGCTTCCGAGTTGCAAGCCTGCGCTTTTGATGCAGCGCCCGATGTTTCTAATCGATGAGACCTGTCCTACAACCACGTGAAAATTCGCTTCAAGTCTGCCCCCGTACATCCCAATAGGTGTTTTGATCTCGGCCTGTCCGTCGACCTTGAAGTCCTGGGGAAGCACGTGAATGATCTCCTCCCCTGGAAGCATTACCAGTTTGTAAACCTGGTTGATAAGGCGCTCTATGTCTTCTTCGTCGATGACCTTGTCAGAATTCGGTCTTGTGATGTAATCGCTGTGATGCAGGCTCCTGATGTGCTGACCTGCGATTCCCACGATCACATTCTCAATCTTTTCACCGGATGCTGCTTCAGCCTGATCGACCGCCTCCTGAATTGATTGAATGGTCTGGGTGATATTGTTCACAACCCCTCTGTGGACTCCAAGGCTTCTAGCCTTTCCTGTACCGAGGACCTCTATTTTGCCATAGGCATCCTCTTTTCCCACCATGGCCACAATCTTCGTTGTACCTATGTCAAGCCCGACTGCTATGTTCTTGTTGTCCATACTGATTATTTTTCACAAACGATCTGGTCGTTGAACTTGAGGTTTATCGTTTTGTAATTTGTGTATGTGCTGTCCAACATGGTCTTGTTGTAAAAAACCTTGAGTTTAGCAATTTTCTTTTCGATTCTCCGCAGGTCTCCCAAAAGTATCTTTTGTTCTCCTACCCGGGTCTTCAGCTCGTATTCGAAGTGCTCCCCTTTCTCAAGCCTGTCTATCGCAATGATCTGCTTTTTGAGAAAATCATCTTCGTTTATGATCCTGGACAAAACGATCAAATCGTTGTTACCCCCTTCGGAAATCGTATCAGCGGTTATTGGAACTCTTGCAGAATAATTATCAGATAAGGGCATTCTTTTACCCTGTGTATCATAATAATAGGCATCCTTGTCACAGGCTACTCGTAAAACAGGTGTTCTTTGTTTGATTATGGCCCCCAGTTCCCCACTCAACGTCAGATAGATCTCAGCGTTTTCAACCATTTCATGGCCGCTCAAATACGTTTCCAACTGCTTCAAATTTATATTTTCTTTCCGTTGCAATCCGGAGGCATTTAACTTTTGTATTAACAACTTATTAACCGTTTCATAGCTCACAAAAAGGTTTTCACCGTTCTCGAAAACAACATTGACTCCTTTGTCTTCGCGCAAGGAGCTCCTGTGAGCCGCAAATCCATAGAGAAAAATTATCACTATAGATAAGCCTATGAATATCAATATGTTGTAATATTTTTTCATTTCCAGTTCTGAATTAAAACTATGACAACCCTTGAATTATCCCCTCGAAATTCAATAGAGTTGCCATAGTTGTCAAAGTACTTAGCACAAAATTTTACTTTACTATCTTTTCGACCTCATCCGCGATTCTGCGGGTAGCATCGGGCAAGGCCAGTTTTTTTATATTTTCACCGAGCTCCTTTCGTTTCTCTGAATTATCAACGATTCCCAGAAGAACTTCTTCAAAGGACTCCAGTTCACTTTCTTTCATCATAAGAGCAGCATCTTTCTTCACTACTGACATCGCATTCTTTGTCTGGTGATCTTCGGCCACATTTGGCGATGGGATGAACAAAACGGGTTTTCCCACGATGCAGAGTTCAGAGATCGTTCCGGCTCCTGCCCGGCTGATCAGCACATCCGCGGCAGCGTAGAAAAGATCCATGCGCTGAATAAAAGCATTCATGACCACTCCTTCTCTCTTCCCGAGCTCCTCAAACCTGTCGTAATATAGCTTCCCGGTCTGCCAAAGTACCTGAAGCCCTTTTTCGAGCAATGACTCCAGGTGCAAGGCGATTGTTTCATTGATCCTTTTCGCACCAAGGCTTCCCCCTATTATTGCCAGGGTCGTCTTGTCAGGATCCAGCCCAAAATGCTGAAGCCCTTCAGCTCGTTTGCTTTTTATGTCAAGCAGGTCCTGTCGCACAGGATTGCCCGTCTTTATTATCTTGTCTTTCGGAAAATACTTCTCCAACCCATCATAGGCCACACAAATCTTCTCGGCTTTTTTCGCCAGCAACTTGTTGGTGATCCCCGGATATGAATTTTGCTCCTGGATCAGGCTTGGTATGTTTTTCAAACTGGCCATATAAAGAGTGGGACCGCTGGCATAACCCCCGGTTCCAATGACCACATTGGGCCTGAATTTCCTGAGAATCTTTCCGGCCCTGTACAGGCTTTGAAGCAGCTTGAACGGAAAGCTGAGATTTTTCAGGCTCAGGCTCCTTTGGATACCACTGATATTCAGTCCCTCTATCTCATATCCCAGCTGCGGGATCTTTTCCATCTCCATGCGCCCGTTTGCCCCTACGAATAGGAATTCGGCGTCGGGGTGCCTCGCCTTCAATTCGTTGGCAATGGCAACTGCCGGATAGATGTGTCCACCTGTTCCTCCTCCACTGAGCAATATGTTAACCGATGGCTTCATGCAGTATATCCAATGGGTTTTCGAGTTCTCTTTTTATGGTTTTCTTCTGTTGCACCTCGTCTCTTGCACTGACACTGAGAACAATCCCAATCGCAAAACAAGTCATCCAAATAGAGGTCCCTCCTGTGCTGATCAGGGGCAGAGGCTGTCCCGTAACCGGGAAAAGGCCCACAGCCACAGCCATGTTGATCATGGCCTGAAAGATGATCGGCAATCCCACTCCCAGGACCAACAAGGTCCCAAAGATGGTTGTTGTCTTCGTCGCTATGATGACCAGTCGGAAGAGAAGCCCCAGGTAAAGGATGATGATCATGATGGCACCCAGGAGACCAAACTCCTCGCCGATGATCGCATAGATGAAATCTGAAGACGACTGGGGCAGAAAATTCTTTTGAACGCTTTTCCCGGGTCCTTTTCCATAGATCTCACCAGAAGCTATGGCAATTTTCGCCTTCTCAGCCTGGTAATTGTCCTCTTCATTCCCGGAGGCAAAATTCTCGATTCGGCTTGTCCAGGTTCCTACTCGACTGTTTTTCATGGCATCGGGAAAAGCGCGGGCTGAAAGAACAAAAAGGGCCAACACCAATATCCCTGCACCAACAATGCCTGCCAGGTACTTGACGGGATACCCTCCCAGAAAACACAGTATCAAAATCATGGCAAAGCTGATGGCTGTTGTCGAGAAGTTCGCGGGCAGAATCAGCGCAAGCACAACCCCTACCGGAACCCAGAGGTACAAAATGCTCTCCTTGAAAAGGATCTCTTTCTCCTTGTTGCGCGACAAATACCGCGCGACGTAAATCATCAGTATGACGGATGCCAGAGTAGACGTCTGAAAGCCGATTCCAACGAAAGGAATTCGAATCCAACGACTTGCATTTGCCCCTTCAATCACAGTGCCCTGCGCCAGCGTGTAAACAAGCAGCAGAATTACAACAGGCAGAATCAAAACGGACAAACCGCTGAAGTACCTGTAGGGAATCTTGTGAGTAGCGTAAACGATTCCAAAACCAAGAACCAGCAACAGGGCGTGTTTCATCAGATAGCCCAATGTGGTTCCTTTGCCCGCGACGTAAACCAGGTTGGTGCTGGCACTGTAAACGGGAAGAAACGAAAATAGGGCCAGGGCGCCGATAATCGCCCAAATCGTCCTGTCTCCTTTTATGTTCTTAAAAAATTCGGTCATCGTCTGAGTTCAAATATTTAAAGTTGCCTGACAGCGTCTTTGAACAGATCTCCTCTCTCCATGTAATTCGCGTATTGCTCATCACGCCCGCGGCAAGCAGGTGAAAAAAGTACGCTGTCACCCTCATCGCTCAACTTGTAAGCAATCTTCACCGCTTCCTCCAGACTGTTTGTCTCAATCATAAAATCGACGACATTGGCAAAAGTGTGGATGAGGTGATCGTTGTCTTCTCCGAGGCAAATAATCGCTTTAACCTTCTCATTGACAAGGGGCAAAAGCATCTCGCAATCACTTCCCTGTCCGACACATCCCGCAATCCATACGGTGTCATTCTCCATGCTTTCGAGTGCGTAGAAAGTGGCGTTTACGTTTCCAGCCTTGGAATCGTTGATATATTCGACGCCGTTGATGCGCAACACCTTTTCCAATCGATGCTCCTCACTTTCAAAGTCAGTGAGACACTCCCTTATGGTCTCCTTTCTCACCTTCATCAGATCAGATAAGGTGCTGGAGGCCATTGCGTTCTTTACATTGAAATTGGATTGATTGGCGAAGGATGAAATACTCATTGCTCTGCTATTTAAATAGTTATTGTCTTATCTTTTTTAAACTTTTTCTATCGAACTTTAAGCGTCAGAATAGAGATCACCGCAAGCATGATCCCGACGATCCAGAAGCGCGTTACGATCTTGCTTTCGTGATATCCCTTTTTCTGATAGTGATGATGCAGGGGAGACATGAGAAAGATTCTCCTCCCCTCACCGAATTTTTTCTTTGTATACTTGAAATAGGACACTTGCATAACCACTGACAGGTTCTCCGCGAGAAAAATGCCCGCGAGGATCGGAATCAAAAACTCCTTCCGCACCGATAGGGCCAAAACGGCTATCACGGCACCTATGGTCAGACTTCCCGTATCGCCCATGAAAACCTGCGCCGGGTAGGTGTTGTACCACAGGAAACCTACCAGCCCACCTACGAATGCACTTATGAATATGGTCATCTCACCCGATTCCGGGATATACATGACATTGAGATAGTCTGCAAATATGATGTTACCCGAAACCCAGGCAAAAATGGCCAGTGTCAACACTATTACGGCAGAACTTCCTGCCGCCAGCCCATCGATGCCATCCGTAAGATTGGCTCCGTTTGAAACTGCCGTGATAATGAAGATCACGACCAGAACAAAAAGCAACCAGACATAGTTCTCTGTCCAGTCTCCCATCCACTTGATCAGGCTGGCATAGTCGAATTCGTTGTTCTTTACAAAGGGAATTGTCGTCTTGGTAGATTTATGCGCCTCCCCAAACTTGTTGGTAGGCACTTGAAGTTCAAGCATTTGAGACACTTGTTTTTGTGGAAGCTTCTCTTTGACGACAACACCCGGATTAAAATAAAGCATCAGTGCCACAAAAATTCCCAGGGTCACCTGGCCAACGATTTTAAAACGCCCCTTGAGCCCTTCCTTGTTCTTTTTAAACACCTTGATGTAGTCATCGATGAATCCGATGGTCCCCATCCAGATCGTGGTGACGATCAGAATGACGATATAGATATTGTCGAGTCGGGCGAAGAGAAACACCGGAACGAGAGTAGCCAGAATAATGATGATCCCACCCATGGTTGGGGTTCCCTGCTTCTCATTTTGTCCTTCCAGGCCCAGGTCCCGAACCGATTCTCCGACTTGCAAACGGCGCAGCTTGTCGATAATCTTGCGGCCGTAGATCGTCGAGATCAAAAGTGAGAATGCAAAAGCCAACGCTGATCGGAACGTAATGTATTGAAACAGGCCGGCACCGGGCAGGTTGTAGTTTTGATCGAGATATTCGAAAAGATAGTAGAGCATTCCCCTTATTTGTTCATTTTGGTTAGTATTTCACTGGTAATCTCAAAATCGTCGAAATCGAAACGCTCGTTTCCAATGATCTGGTAAGTTTCGTGACCTTTTCCCGCCACCAGGATGATGTCTCCCTCCTTTGCCATTGAGCAAGCTGTCTTAATGGCCTGCATTCTGTCTACAATCGACAAGGTCTTCTTATAGTTTTCGGGCTGAACGCCTTCTTCCACTTCTTTGATGATGCTCTCCGGATCCTCGCTTCTCGGATTGTCTGAGGTGAACACTACCTGGTTGCTCAGGGCTGAAGCGATGTGACCCATTTTGGGTCTTTTGGTACGGTCACGGTCTCCCCCGCATCCCACCACAGTAATCAGCTGCTCGTTATGCGTGCGAATCGAGTTGATGGTCTCCAGAACATTCTTCAACGCATCTGGCGTATGTGCGTAATCCACGATGGCATTCACGCCCCCTTTTGACAGAGCGTGCTGAAACCTTCCTTCAACATTCTCCAGCTCGCTTATTATCCTGAGACTGTCATGGGACTCTATCCCCAGGAGATCCGCCACAGCGTAGATTGCCAATAGATTATAAGCGTTGAACGAGCCGATCAAACGCGTCCAAACTTCTTTCTCGTCAATGTAAAGCAGCAGACCCGTGAATTGGTTCTCCATGATTCTAGCCTTGTAGTCTGCGACAGTCTTGAGCGCATAGCTGTATTTCTTCGCCCGCGTATTCTGCACCATCACCGGCCCATTTTTGTCATCGGCATTGTAAAGTGCGAATGCATCTGCTTCAAGCTGATCAAAGAAGGATTTCTTGACGTCCCTGTAGGTCGCGAAATCCCCGTGGTAGTCAAGATGATCATGGGTTAAGTTCGTGAACACACCCCCCTTGAAGTGAAGCCCTGCCGTGCGTCCCTGGTCAATCCCATGAGAGCTGACCTCCATGAAGCAATACTCTACTCCCTGATCGACCATTTCCCTGAGCATCCTGTTTATGGTAACAGAATCCGGCGTGGTGTGCGTTGCAGGATACTCCTTTTCTGCGACAAGGATTCGAATGGTCGATATCAACCCAGCCGTGCGTCCGGCCTTTTGAAAAGTCCTGTGCAAGAGCGTGGCTATAGTTGTCTTTCCATTGGTCCCGGTTATGCCCACAAGCTCCAACTCCCGCGAAGGATTGTCGAAAAAATTGGATGCCGCCTGCGCAAGGGCCTGCTGAGTATCCTTAACCTCCACATACGTGATGCCCTCTTGAATGTCTCCGGGAAGCTCCTCACAAAGCACGGCGCATGCACCTTTATCGATCGCCCTGTCGATGAACTCATGACCGTCAAAATTCAATCCGCGTTGAGCGACGAACAACGACCCTTCTCTTATGCGTCTCGAATCAAACTCGATCTGCTCAATCTCCTGACTCGTTGAACCCACTACGGCTTCTACCGATACCCCGTACAATATGTCTTTCAGCAGCTTCATCTCAGGACATTTCCAGTTTTATGGTTTCCCCTTTCTTTATTTCGGTACCGGCCTTGACAGACTGGGACTTCACCTTGCCTATTCCCGAGGCAACCACGTGGAAGCCCAAATTTTCGAGCAGAGCTACCGCGTCCATTCCAGCCATGTTCCTCACATCGGGAACCTTGGAATGAGCAGCGTTTATTTTTTCGAAATAGTCATTGTACTCTTGGTCAACGAGTTCGGGTTGGGCCTCAAAATCCACCTCTTCCACCTGCGGAGTTTCGGTGTATATCTTCCGTGCTATCCGTTCAAATACGGGTGCTGCGACTATATTCCCGTAATACCCCAGCTTTTTGTTGGGTTTGTGTATCACCACAATGCAGGAATACTTGGGCTCGTCTGCCGGAAAATAGCCGACGAAAGAAGAAATGTACTGGGTGTCGTCCGTCCAATAGTCAGTTTGACAAGTTCCTGTCTTCCCAGCCATGGAAAAGTTAGGATCGTAAATATTGTCGGCTGTTCCCCTTCGGACGACGTTCTCCATCATGACTTTAACCTGATCAATGGTTTCCTGTGAACAAATCTGAGGATGGATAACCTCCTTTTCATATGTGTTCACCACGCTGCCCTGAGCCCTTATCTCTTTGACGAACCGGGGTTTGACCATTTCGCCATTGTTCGCGATCGCATTGTAGAAAGTCAGGGTTTGCAAGGGTGTTATAGAAACGCCGTAACCGTAAGCCATCCAGGGCAGAGACAATCCATTCCAGGTCTTTTTGTCTTTGGGGTTCGGAATCTTGGGCTCTCCCTCTCCTTTGATTGGAAGTCCAATCTTCCTGTCCACTCCGAGTCGTTTCAGTCCGTTGACAAACTTCTGGGGATTCTCACCGTAGTTTTCATTGATCAGCTTTACAATTCCAACATTGGACGAAACTTCGAATACCCGCGCTGCTGAAATCTCTCCATAGCCTCCATGTCTGGAATCCCGAACAGGTTTGCCATGGAAGCGAATCACACCTTTTTCGGTGTCCACTACCTGACCACTGTCAATCACCTTGTCCTCCAACCCGACGATCATACCCATCAATTTGAAAGTTGATCCTGGCTCGTGGGATTCATAAACAGCGTAGTTGCGTTGTTCGAAGTAGGTTCCCTTGGAGGTCCTTCCCAAATTGGAGATGGCCTTGATCTCACCCGTTTTGGTCTCCATGACCACGACCGAACCATGGTCAGCCTCAAACTTTTCGAGCTGCCCCAGCAATGCGTGGTGGGCAACGTCCTGAATCTGAAGGTCTATGGTGGTGATGATGTCCTTGCCATCAATAGGCTCGATCTCGTTGTTGTCGTTCAGAGGCTTCCATTGTCCTTTGGCGATCTTTTGCTTCAGCCTTTTTCCTTTCTTCCCCCTGAGGTACTCGTAAAAACTACCTTCAATCCCCACGCGTCCGCGATAGTCGTCATAGCCAACGGCTCGTTCCGCCATTTTTCCGATCGGATGCTCGCGCACCGTCCGCTGCTCAACGATGAATCCGCCCCGATAGGTTCCGAGGTTGAAAATGGGAAAGGTCTTGATTTTCTGGTATTCCGAATAGCTCAGGTTGCGAACAATGAACAGGTAGCGATTTTTGTTGGCCCTTCCCTTGCGTATCTTTTTTTCATAGTAGCCCGGATTCTTGCCAAACATTTCCGACAAAGAGTTGCTCAGTCCCTTGATCCCGTTTTCAAAATCAGAATCCGAAATGGTCACAGCATCCATGCGAATGTCAAAACGCGAGACCGATGTGGCCAGCAAGCTTCCATCGGATGTGTAAACACTTCCTCGATTCGCTGCAATCTCAAAGGTTTTGACCGTGCCTTCCTCGGCTTTCACCCTGTAAATCTCGCCTTCGACAAACTCGATCTCCACGAGCTTGTACGTGATAGCGGCTGCAAATAGAAATAGTATCCCCGTGAGGATATAGAGTCTGTTCAATATTTGCTTCTTGTCAGTGGCCATGATCAGTTTTGGATTCTAACTCTGATTTTCCTTGGTGGTATTTGAGAAACATAAAGTCCGTTTTCGGCCAGACGCCGTGAAATGCTCGACTCCATTTTCAACTTCATGAGATCCGATCGCGTGGAGACAAATTCTGCACGAAGTCTTTTCCCCTCCTTGTTCAGCTCAGATATTCTTTGGACTTTTTTGTCTATCTGATGCGAGCTCGTGATCATCAGCAGGGCGAGCAAAGTCAAAAACAGAATGAATCCCCAGTTTTTCTTGGCGTCTTCGTCGACGAGAAACTTCCCCTTTAAAATATTGTACAAGGTTTGTTTGACCTTTGACATGTTTGATCTACTGATTTGATTTATTTTGTTTTTCCTTAATCTGTCTGCTGCTCAATTCTTTCTGCCACCCTCAACTTTGCACTTCTCGCCCTGTTGTTTCGGGCTATTTCCTTCTCGGAAGGAATAATCAGCTTCCCAACTCTCTTGAACGGCCTGCTGATATTGCCGTAAAAGTCTTTTTCAGGTTCTCCTTCGAATACTCCGTTGTTGATGTATCTTTTTACGAGTCGATCCTCGAGTGAATGATATGAAATCACGCTCAGCCTTCCCCCTGGTGAAATCACATCTGCCGCCTGCAGGAGAAATTCCTTCAAAACTTCCATCTCTCCGTTAACCTCAATTCGAATCGCCTGAAAGACCTGAGCCAGAATCTTGTTCTGCTTTTGTCTCGGCAGATGCCTGGAAATCGCATCTCTCAATTGGAAACTCGTTCGAATTTCTTTCTCTTTTCGGACCTTTGCTATCTCACGAGCCAAAGCCCTTGAGTTTCTCAATTCCCCGTATTGGAAGAGTATGGATGCAAGCCTCTCCTCATCATACTCGTTTACCACATTCAGGGCCGACACCTCAGCCCCCTGATCCATGCGCATATCAAGCTTTGAATCGAAGCGAATTGAAAATCCCCTGGCATCACTGTCAAACTGGTGTGAGGAAACACCGAGGTCAGCGAGAATTCCATCTACCCTGCGCAGTCCGTAAAACCTGAGAAACTTTCCAAGGTGCCTAAAGTTCTGCGGGATCAGGGTAAAGCGATCGTCCTCAGGTGCATTCTCCTGCGCGTCAGCATCCTGATCAAAAGCGAACAACCTGCCCTGGTCGTTCAACCTGCTGAGTATTTCCCGGGAATGTCCGCCTCCGCCAAAAGTGACGTCGACATAGATTCCATCCGGCTTGACATTCAGCCCATCAACACTTTCAAAGAGCAGAACGGGTTCATGATACGCCATCGTCATCGTCGTTTACATTTCCCATAACCTCTTCGGCCAGGTCTGCAAAATCAACCGCGGCATCGTCAATCGCACGTTCGTATTTATTCTTATCCCAAATTTCAATGATGTTCACCGAGGAGGAGAGGACAACTTCCTTGGAGATGCCGGCAAAAAGATGCAGGTCTTTCGGGACCAGCATCCGACCCGAGGCATCGAGTTCAATGACCTTCACCCCGGCAGTGAATCGTCTGATAAAGTCATTGTTCTTTTTTACAAAGCGGTTCAGCTTGTTCACTTTGGCCATGACCTCGTTCCATTCCTGCATGGGATACATTTCCAAACAAGGTTGAAACACGGAGCGTTTTAAGACAAATCCGTCCTGAAGAACAGCTGAAAGCTGTTTCTTGAGTGGAGAAGGCAACATGAGCCTCCCCTTGACGTCTGCCTTACACTCGTATGTACCAATAAGATTTACCACAAATTACCCCCATCAATGATTAATTATGACAAATATAAAGATTTTTACCACTTTTTACCATTTTTTACCACTTTGTTGAAAACTTTTACCCCTTTCTTGCAAGTAATTGAAATTCTTAAGGTTATGGGAAGGGAATTGGATTTCGATAAAATAAATCGAACTAATGAGGAGAAAATTAGTACTTTGATCCAAAATATTTAAATTTGCATTTAGCTTAAGATTTTAGATCCTAAATGAAGTACACCCTCAAAAAAGAAAACGGTTATTCCTACCTGGAATCCGGAACGGGGAAGCCTTTAATCATCCTTCACGGACTGATGGGTAACTTGAGTAATTTCGACTATGTTTTCGATCATTTTTCTGAATTGGGCTACCAGGTGATCATGCCTGAGCTTCCGCTCTACACGATGCCGTTGCTCAAAACTAATGTCAAGAACCTGTCAAAATTCGTCAAGGACTTCGTGAAATTCAAAGGTCTCGACAACTATATTCTGATGGGCAACTCCCTGGGAGGTCACATCGCGCTCTATCATGCCAAGATGAATCCTAAAAATGTCGCGGGTCTCGTCCTGACAGGAAGCTCAGGGCTCTATGAGAACTCTATGGGAGAAAGCTATCCGAAGCGGGGAGATTACGAGTACATCAAAAAGAAAGCAGAGGATGTTTTCTACGATCCTAAAATAGCTACGAAACAAGTCGTTGACGACGTTTTTGAAACGCTCAACAACAGAAACAAATTGATACGGACCATTGCGATTGCCAAGAGTGCGATTCGTCACAATATGGCCCAGGATCTGCCGAACATGACAATGCCGACCTGCCTGATTTGGGGAAAAAACGATACAGTTACTCCACCCGATGTCGCCGAGGAGTTTCACAGGCTTTTGCCGAACTCGGAGCTTTTCTGGCTTGACAAGTGTGGCCACGCCCCTATGATGGAGCATCCCGAAAAATTCAATCAGCTCCTCGAGCCCTGGTTACTCAAGCATTTCAATTTAGCTGCCTGATTATCCACACTCCCGGGTTTTGGTGGCATATAGAAGTCTTGCTTTATGTTGAAACCTAAACGCATCCTGTTTTTCTTGTTGGTCCTGGCCGTGTTCTGCATGGGCTGCGAATCAAAGCCCGACCCCGAAAGCTGGGAACTGAATGACTTTGTGAAAGTCGACAGCCTGAACCCCATTTTAAAACCTGATCCTACACCCGCATTCAACTGCCCTTTGAGAAATGAAAGTGTTTCATGGGAGGAACGAAACGTTCTGAATCCATCAGCCGTGGTCAAGGATGGCAAAGTCTATCTTTTCTACAGGGCACAGGATGCCATGGGGACCTCAAGAATAGGCCTGGCAATCAGTGAAGACGGTCTGCATTTCAAGAAGCATCCTGAACCTGTTTTCTACCCGGATCGTGACACCATGTACGTCTATGAATGGAACTACCGAAAACGTGAGATGTCAAGTCCATTGGAAGATTGCAAATCCTGTTATTTTGACGGCGTTGAAGATCCGCGCATAATTGAGGATGAAAACGGAACCTACTGGATGACTTACACAGCCTACGACGGCGACAAGGCCCGTTTGAGCCTGGCCAGCTCAAAAGACCTGATGAGCTGGACCAAGCATGGATTGGTGTTGAAAGATGATCAATACAAAAATATGTGGTCAAAATCCGGGGCAATTATAGGGCGCCTGGAGAATGAAAAAATCGTGGCCACACGAATTGCGGGATCCTATTGGATGTACTTTGGCGATACGGATCTCTTCCTTGCCCGATCAGACGATTTGTTGACCTGGGATGCTGCAACCGATAAAGAAAAAGGTGAGCTCATCCGGGTCATGCATCCGAGAAAGGGGTATTTTGACAGCAGACTGGTCGAACCCGGACCTTTCGCGCTCAAAACCGAAAAGGGCATACTGATGATATACAACGGCAGCAATGCTGCCAATTACAGTTATGATGGGTATCCTAAGTTTACTTATGCCGCGGGTCAGG
>JAUIKV010000237.1 GCA_030430615.1 Bacteroidia bacterium | reverse complement strand
TCCTCTCGAACATCCGTTCGAAAGGATTTTGTTTGGTCGGGGTGGCAGGATTCGAACCTGCGACCTCCTGCTCCCAAAGCAGGCGCGATAACCGGGCTACGCTACACCCCGAGCGTCATCGATTTTTTCAGGGGGCAAATATAAAACTAAATCTCAATAAAATCACAAATCAATCGGAAAAAGCGAGATCGTAGATTCGCTGTAGGGAACCTTGAAGCTCCGCAAGGTGGATGTTTCGACTCCGTCTCAAATACTCTTTGCCTTCAACGAACAAAAGTATTGTTGGTTCGACAAATACCTGGTGAGCTCCAAGAACCTCTGGAGCAGCATTCATGTCGATCCAGATGAATTGAATCTTAGGGTACTCTCTTGAAATCAAGTCCCTCACCTTGGGCTCCAAAGCCTCACCTACCGAACAATTCAAAGTAGAAAAATAGAAAAGAACCGCAGGGTACTTATTCAACGCAGTGGTAACATCTGTTACCGAATGGATGCTGTCTTCCGGACTCATGTAAGAAAACTTTGAATTTGACGTCTGATTCGTGAGACTAAATATAGCCATTCGAAACGGTTATCTCGCGATCAAAAAAAAAGATTGTGAAAGCTGTTTTAAGCGTAGGCTTTTATCTATTTTTGTCAATCCAAAATAAAAAGAAGCAAAGAAAATGAGCGATAGCATTGAAAGAGTTAAGTGCCTGATAATTGGATCAGGACCAGCGGGTTACTCAGCCGCGATTTATGCAGCAAGAGCAGACCTTCACCCGGTACTATACACTGGAATGCAAATGGGAGGACAACTCACGACGACCACAGAAGTTGACAACTATCCGGGGTATCCCAAGGGAACCGACGGGACAGCCATGATGGAAGATTTCAAAAACCAGGCAGAACGATTCGGAACAGATGTAAGGTTCGGAATGGCAACGGAAGTGGATTTCAGCAACGAGGTCGGTGGAATACACAAAGTGACGATAGACGGCTCAAAAATCATTGAAGCAAAAACAGTTATCATTTCGACTGGGGCAACGGCAAAATACCTTGGGATTGAAAGTGAGCAGAGACTGATAGGCGGTGGTGTATCGGCTTGTGCTACATGCGATGGATTCTTCTACAAGGGTCAGGACGTGGTGGTAATCGGCGGAGGGGATACAGCGGCAGAAGAGTCGACTTATCTCGCGAATATTTGCCGCAAAGTAACCGTGCTTGTCAGAAAGGATTACATGAGAGCTTCCAAAGCCATGCAGCACCGGGTTAACAAAACCGAAAATCTGGAGGTGATGTACAACACAGAGCTCGAAGAGGTTTTAGGTGACAATGTGGTAGAAGGCGTTCGCGTCTTCAACAACCAAACAGGAGATAAAACTGAGCTTCCGGTGACTGGGGTTTTCGTGGCAATTGGCCATAAGCCGAACACAGACATATTTAAAGGTATTATTGATATGGATGATGTTGGATATTTGATTACCAAAGGAAAAAGCACCAAAACAAATGTTCCGGGTGTATTTGCTGCCGGGGATGTCCAGGACAAAGAATACCGCCAGGCCATTACAGCAGCAGGAACCGGATGCATGGCGGCTCTGGACGCTGAAAGGTACATGGGTTCATTAGTGTGACAGATACAATTATCCCGAAAGGATAATGTTTTTTTATGAAGAAATTCAATTGACAAAGCCCGGATTTTCCCGGGCTTTTTTAATGCTCAAAAAAATCGATTTCGTAATTAGTCCGGACATAACTGACTCGAAAAATGGATAAAACGTAACTTTGTACAACTGAAAAATCAAAAAAACCATGGCCGATTCAAGGACCGCGTCGATGCGGTATTTAAAAAGATACCAGCATGTCGTAGACATTCAACAGAAAATTATCAACTTTTTATTGAGCATTATCCTGGCAGGCGGCCTGACTTATTGGCTCAATACACCGGATCTTGATACGGCTCAAATTTATGTCCTTTTCCTGTTGTTTCTCTCCATTGGATTGTGGGTGACCGAGGCTGTACCCCCTTTTGCGGTAGGCTTGCTGATTTTTGGATTTCTCATCTTTGCGCTTGGCGGATACTACTACGAGATAGACCCGGATAATGCCGCCAAATATGTGAACAAATACGTTCAGACCTTTTCCAACAGTGTGATCTGGCTGATGCTTGGTGGCTTTGTCATAGCGGAGGCCATGCAGAAGGTAAATCTTGACAAAACAATCTTTCAAGTCACCATTCAGAAATTCGGGTCCAAGCCACGCAATGTTTTGTTGGGAATTATGCTGGTCACGGCTCTCTTTTCGATGATAATGTCCAATACGGCAACCACGGCGATGATGATTGCATCCGTAATGCCTTTTATCAACACGCTGGACAAAAACGCGCCGATTGCCAAAGCCTTGTTGATTGGCATACCGGCAGCGGCATCCCTTGGAGGCATGGGAACCATTATCGGCTCACCACCGAATGCCATCGCCGTGGATGCCATGAAAAACTACGGGGTCGAATTCGGGTTCCTGGAATGGATGACTGTGGGCTTTCCTATAGCGATTATCTTGGTAATGGTTATGTGGATTTTCCTGATCAACAAGTTTGTTCCCAACGTGGAGGAAATCGATCTTGGATTTCTCCAAAATGAAGAAACTACTGACAATTCGAAAATTTTCAGGATCAAGCGAAGGATCGTATCCGGAGTGCTTTTGTTGACCTTGACACTCTGGCTTACCGGAAATCTGCATGGAATTCCGGCTGCGGCCGTTTCTTTCATTCCCATCATGGTTCTCACGCTGGTTGGAATCGTTTCTGGAAATGACATTCGCAAACTCCCGTGGGACACATTGATGTTGGTGGCAGGAGGTCTATCCCTGGGTCTGGCAATTCAGGAGACCGGGCTGGCGGAATATTACGTTAGCAAATTGAGTGATTACGATCTGAATCTCTACGCGCTGATGTTCGCTTTTTCGGTTATGACCATCGTATTCTCCAACTTCATGAGTAATACCGCAACGGCCACAATCCTCATACCGATTGCCATCCTGCTCGTACCGGACAGCCCAATTATATTGCCACTTGTGATTGGATTGAGCGCATCTGCTGCTCTATTCCTCCCGATATCTACGCCACCCAATGCCATTGCTTTCAGCACGGGTCGACTGGACCAAAAGGACTTTCGATACGGAGGTATAATTGCCGGTCTGATTGCCCCCCTGGTGATCATCGGAATCGTCCTGATCATAGCCGCCTATTACGGGTAAGATATAGGAGGGTGACGAAGAAGAGGAAATTATCTGAGGCTTTTATTCTTGTGACCATACCAATCGATCAGCAAGAGAATGGATAATCCGAAAAGGACAAAGACCAGGGCGATCCATGTGGTTGGATCTGTAATCTGCGGCCAGTAGCGCTCGTAGTTTTCTACGATGGGTTGCTGAAGACTATCATAGAGCAACTCACCATTTTCGCGTTTGTAAATCGCTTTTTTCCAGGGCCAGACAATTCCCAATGAGCCCCCAATGAATCCAATTATGAGAGCGGTAATCGCCTGGTGAAAGCGCTTCAAAAGATATCCAAGAATGTGCGAAGTCAGCACAAGTCCAAAGACAGAACCCAATCCGAAGCTGGCGATGATCTTCATATAACGCATGCGAATCTCGTCCTGCGCGAAGTCGAAATTCAGGGAGAAAATATCTTTCAAAGTCTTGAACAGCTCATTGACCGAATCGACCAGAAGCAGTACGTAGTTCCCCATTAAAATCAAGATGAATGAACCCGACAAACCGGGTAAAGTCATCCCCGATACGCCGACGATTCCGCAAAAGAACACAAACCAGAGATTGTCATTCTCTCTGGCAGGATCAAGCAGACTGATCGAAACTCCAATGAGCACACCAAGAGATATGAAGAAGATATTGATCCTTGAAAAGTCATTGAAATCCTTTGCCACGTAATAGATAGATCCGAGGATCATCCCAAAAAAAGTGGCCCAGACATAGAGCTCGTAATGCTTCAGAAAAAAATCAAGAACCCTTGACACACTGAAATAACTGAAGGTGCTTCCGGCGAAAACCAGGAGCAAAAACCGTCCGTTCACGTATTGGGAAAAGCTTTTGAAACGACCCTTCCAAAGCAGCATCAGTGCTTTCCTGTTGATTTTCTGC
>JAUIKV010000236.1 GCA_030430615.1 Bacteroidia bacterium | reverse complement strand
GGGGTCACATCCAGTGGCAAGACAGAGATCTACATGAAACTTATTCGCGAGACGCTTGACCGGGGAGAGCAGGTTCTCTATCTGCTTCCTGAAATTGCGCTGACCACTCATATCATTGAAAGATTGCGAAACTTTTTTGGCGATCACATCTCGGTCTTTCATTCTCGCTATTCGGTCAATGAAAGGGTAGAGGTTTGGAACAATCTTCTGGCAAAGAAAGAAAAGACAGGCGTCATACTGGGAGCCCGATCTTCGGTGCTGCTGCCCTTTGACAAGCTCGGTCTGATCATCGTAGACGAAGAACATGATGCTTCCTACAAGCAATTTGATCCGGCCCCGCGCTACCAGGCCAGGGATACGGCAATAATGATGGGTCATTTGCACGGTGCAAAGGTCCTTTTGGGCAGTGCCACACCTTCCATCGAGAGCTATTTGAACACCCGGGAAGGAAAGTACGGTTTGGTCGAGTTGCAAGAACGGTATGGCAAAATCATGCTTCCGGAAATCGAGCTGGTGGATATCAAGGAAAAATACCGAAAGAAAAGAATGTCGGGTCACTTCTCGGATCGATTGGTCAAACTTGTCGAGGAAGCCCTGGCTGCAAAGAAGCAGGTCATTCTTTTTCAGAACCGAAGGGGCTTTTCACCCGTGGTCGAATGCAAGACCTGCGGGATTTCTCCTCAATGCCCGAATTGCGACGTAAGCTTGACTTTCCATAAATACAGAAATGAGCTTCGATGTCACTACTGCGGGCACAGTAGGCCGCTGCCATCGGTATGTCCGGCTTGTGACAGTCCTACCCTGGACACAAAGGGATTCGGGACCGAGCAGATCGAAACCGAGCTCCAGACCCTGTTTCCACAGGCCCGATCGGCTCGCATGGACCTCGATACGACCCGTGGCAAATACGCCTATCAAAAATTGTTAAGAAGTTTTCAATCGCGAGAGATCGACATCCTGGTTGGCACACAGATGCTCACCAAGGGTCTTGATTTTGGCAATGTCAGCCTTGTAGGTGTTTTGAATGCGGATAATTTGTTGAACTTTCCGGATTTCAGGGCGCATGAGCGCACCTTTCAGCTGATGGTTCAGGTTTCGGGCCGTTCAGGTCGCTCTGAGGAGCGAGGCAAGGTGGCAATTCAAACCTTTAACCCTTATCATGTCATCCTGCAGCAGGTTTCGATGCATGATTATTTGGGCATGTTCCGGGAACAGCTTGAAGAACGAAGGCAATTTAGCTACCCGCCTTTTGTTCGATTGATACGAATCACCCTTAAAGATCGAGACTACAATAAGGTTGAAGAAGCTGCCAAATGGATGGGAACATCCTTGCACAGCATTTATGGCGATCGGGTTTTGGGGCCCACGACGCCGGGTATAAGCCGTATCCGCAACAAATACATCAGGACCTTATTGATCAAGATTCAGAAAGGGGCCTCGCTCAAAGTCTCAAAAAGTCAACTGATCAAGGTTCGAAACACATTTCAGGCCATTCCTCAGTTCAAGTCGATTCAGCTGATCCTCGACGTTGATCCTCAATAGAGGCTTCCCACTCTTTGCGAAGGTCTGAGGAGACCTGACCCGTGCCGTCGTGCCTCCAGCCCGGGGGTTTGACGAAATATTTGAGGCGATTGACCAAAGTCGTCTTGCTGGTAAAGGCATCGCTAAACATAGCGTACCATTCCAGAAGAGCTATTTTGACAGGGTTGTAGGTGGAGATGTTTTTGACCAGTCCGTAGACGGGCTTTTCAACTTCCGGTTCGAACGTCCCGAACAATTTGTCCCAGATGATCAGAATCCCTGCGTGGTTCCGGTCAAGGTATTGAGGATTCGTGGCGTGATGAACGCGATGATGCGACGGGGTATTGAAGATTGCTTCGAACCACCGTGGCATCTTGTCTATTAGTTCCGTGTGGATCCAATACTGGTAAAGGAGACTTACCGACATCTGAGCGAGAATCATTATCGGATGAAAGCCCAACAGGGCCATGGGAAGCCAGAATACAAATGACATAAAGCTACCCGTCCAGGTCTGTCGCAGCGCCGTGCTCAAATTGTAGCGTTGCGAGGAGTGATGCACTACGTGTGAGGCCCAGAAGAATCGATTTTCATGGCTGATCCGATGAAACCAATAGTAGCAGAAATCATCGGCCAACAGCACGAGGATCCAGGCCCACCATACAAAGGGAATGGTGAATATTCGGAAATTAAGGTAAACGTAGGTCAAGGCACTAAAGACCAATGCCTTGGCAAAAAGCCCGATAAACACATTTCCGAGACCCATCGAGATGGAAGCCGCCGCATCATTGAATGCATAAGACTTCATCTGCCTCCTGGAAGTGAGCACGATCTCTATGATCAGCGTCAGAATGAAGAACGGGATCGCATAGTGGATCAGGTTCGGAATTTCGGGAATGTCAATGTTGGGGTTCATGCTCAAAACGCAGTCACAATTGGTAACTGGCAGTTCAATTTTACGACAAATCCTTTAAATAAAAAAAAGACCCGATCTCAATGACCGGGTCTCTTAAATATTCAAATCGTATTTGGCTTAAGCCTGCTTTTCCGCAACAACTTCAAATGGAAGGTCGACGACCACATCCCTGTGAAGCCTAACTTTCGCATCGTATTTTCCAAGTCGCTTGACCAATCCACCCGCGATGGTGATGAATTTCTTTTCAAGCTCATGTCCTTCCGTTGCAAGCGCCGCAGCAACGTCAGCACTTCCGACAGATCCAAATAATTTGTCTCCTTCTCCTGTCTTGGCAGTAATTTTCATTTCCAGCGCCTTGATTGCTTCAGCAACCTTGTTGGCTTCTGTCACGAGACTCTGCTCCTTGTAAGCTCTTTGTTTCAGGTTTTCAGCGAGTACCTTCTTCGCAGATTCTGTAGCTAGTACAGCGTAACCTTGTGGAATCAGGTAATTGCGACCGTAACCGTTTTTCACTGAAACGATATCGTCCTTAAATCCGAGGTTGGCAACGTCTTGTTTTAAAATAAGTTCCATAATATCATCCAGTTTTTATTTCAACATATCTCCAACATATGGCATCAGGGCCAAATGTCTTGCTCTTTTGATCGCTTGAGACACCTTTCTCTGGTATTTCAGCGATGTACCTGTAAGTCTCCTTGGAAGGATCTTACCCTGCTCGTTCACGAGATACATGAGGAAATCAGGATCCTTGTAGTCGATATACTTGATGCCGTTCTTTTTGAAGCGGCAGTACTTCACTTTTACCTTAGTATCAATTTCCAAAGGAGTCAGATACCTGATCTCTCCTTTGCTTCCTCCTTTAGCTTGTTGTTCTAATGTAGCCATTACTTCTTAGGATTACTTGATTTAACTCTTTCTCTTCTCTTCTCGGCCCATGCAGCAGCGTGCTTGTCGAGTTTTACCGTGAGGTATCTCATGATGCTGTCATCTCTTCTGAATTCCAGTTCGAAAGGAGCGACGTGCTCTCCGGCAATTTTGAATTCAAACAGGTGATAAAACCCGGTCTTTTTCTTTTGGATCGGGTAAGCCAGCTTCTTCAGGCCCCAATCTTCTTTCCAAATCATTTCGGCACCTCTAGAAACCAAGTAGTCCTCAAACTTCTTTACTGTTTCCTTTACCTGAGAGTCAGATAAAACGGGATTCAAAATGAAAACAGTTTCGTAATGATTCATAATCGTTGTTTAATAGTTAAATTTTGAGCGTGCAAATATACGATATTAATTTTGTTTTTGACTAATTTTGCGCTTTTTAAAACAGGGAACCGGAAATGAAGTACGAGAAACTCACCAAAGAACAATTTGAAGAGCTGCACGAGGAGTTTGCCGTTTTCCTGGCAGCCCAGAGCATCGATGTCAGGGAGTGGACCCGGATCAAGGAAGAAAAGCCGGAGCTCGCAGAGAAAGAGTTGGAAGTTTTCAGTGATTTTGTCTGGGAGAAGGTACTGACCAAAGCCAATTACCTCGATCACTTTTCTCCAGGATCCCTGAATCTTTTCAAATGCGGGGCCGATGCGATTCATCGGATCGTAGTCAAAGTGAACAAAGAAGGAATAGACTTGCTCAAAGAACAGGATTTCAATTGGTTTTTGGACAATTCAGGCGATCCCCAGATCGAATACCTGAAGGGGCAGAAGACATATGCCAAAGAAAGGAATG
>JAUIKV010000235.1 GCA_030430615.1 Bacteroidia bacterium | reverse complement strand
GTTAAAATGACTCCTCTTTCAAACGGCTCATGCACTCATTTCAAAAGTGACTTTTATCAGAAATTGATTCATCGAATATTTCGTAACTTCGCTGACTGAAATGATGCTAAAATTCACTGATGAAAAAAGTTACTGATTTCCTCTTTTCAACACGGTTTACCTCTGTCCTTTTCATTCTTTTTGCAGCCGCCATGGGGGTGGCTACTTTTATCGAAAACGATTATGGTACCCAGGCGTCCAAAGCCCTTGTATACAATGCATGGTGGTTCGAACTGATCATGATATTTTTCGTGATCAATTTTGTCGGAAACATCAAGCGTTATGAGCTTTGGACCCGATCAAAGATCTCGACTCTGATCCTACACCTGTCCTTTATTCTGATCATCGCTGGCGCTGCAATAACGCGCTATATCAGCTTCGAGGGCATTATGCCGATTTATGAAGGAGAGACGACGAACAAGATGCTTTCGGAGAAGGCCTATGTTAACGTGATCATAGATGACGGTACCGATCAGAAAGCTCCGGTCTACAGGAATTATCTCTTTGCTAGCACCTATGGCGATGCGAGCAATTTTATTTACCGAACAGCTCGCTTTCTGGATTGGATACGCGGGGGCAATTACTTCTCGATCAAAACGGATTTCAAGGGCGAGGATGTAGAGATCAATTACGTCAATTATATCCCCAATGTCTATGAAGAATTTCAAACCTCCGAAGATGGTGAATTCTATCTCAAAATAGTCGAATCTGGTGGAGGGGGACGGCATGACCACTATATTAAGGAGGGTCAGACGATCAATGTGCACAACACCCTGATCTCTTTCGAGAATCCTACGGTGGGAGCCACCAATATATTCACCGAAAATGACACACTCAAAATCCAGGCGCCATCAGACGGGAGTTATATGGTCATGGCTACTCAAAATGCCGGTGATGTGAAAAGGGATTCGGTGCAGCAATTCTTTTTGCGTGCGCTTTACAGGTTTGAGAATAATCAGTTTGTAGTTCCCGAGCCACCGGTTCGAGGGAAGATGAACATGGTTTCCGGGGACAAGGATGAGCATCCCAGAGATTTGCTCGAGGTAGAAGTGGTCACAAAGAATACCCGGCAGAATGTGTCCCTCATGGGTGCAGCTTTGCAAATCCAGGCTCCCGTCATCCTCGAACAGGACGGTTTGAATTTCAGGCTCAGCTACGGATCCAAACAGTTCCAGGTGCCGTTTTCGGTGAAATTGAGAGACTTTCAGCTGGAGCGCTATCCGGGTTCGATGAGTCCGAAATCCTATGCATCCGAAATTACGGTGATCGACAATGAAAAAGTTTTTGACTTCCGGATCTTCATGAATCATGTTTTGGATTATAAAGGCTATCGCTTCTTCCAAAGCAGTTACAACGACCAGGGAGAGGTCGAACAGACTTTTCTGTCTGTCAATTACGATCGCGCAGGAACCTGGACTTCTTATCTTGGGTATTTCATGCTCTTTACCGGTTTGGTCTGGATACTCTTCGAGAAAAACACCCGGTTTGGAGGTTTGAAACAAGGATTGAAAAAGATCGAGAAGAAAAAGACCAAGGCTCTGGCCGCAATTTTGCTGACCGTTACCATGTCACAAGCGCAGCAGCCACCCACTCAGCATTCCCATGACAATCAGTACAGGGTGATCGATTCAGTGATCGCTGCCCAGGTGGTGGATCCGGCTCATGCAGAATCCTACGGCAAGCTGGTGATCCAGGACGCAGGAGGTCGCATGAAGCCCGTGAACACCTTTGCTTCTGAGCTCTTGAGAAAGGTGAGCAAAAAAGACACTTACCTCGACATGAACGCAGACCAGGTAATGCTCTCGATGATGGTCAACCCAAGGGCCTGGTATTTCGTTCCGTTCATTTACATCAAGAAGGACAACACGCGGTTGCGTGACCTTATCGGAATTCCACATGATCAGAAATATGCACGCTTCGCCGACCTGTTTACGGAGGAAGGAGTTTATAAGCTTACTGACGCGGTCGCTGTGGCGCATAAGAAAAAGATCAAGAACAAATACGAAGAGAGCGTTCTGAATGTCGACGGAAGGGCCAACCTTTTGTTCGGTGCATTGGGAGGTTCCATTTTCAAATTCTTCCCTCGCCAGGGAGATGAGAACAACAAGTGGTATTCTTTCATGGAAGTGCATCACGCCGGTTTTTCTCAGGAAGACTCACTTTATGTAAGCAATATAATCCCGCTGTATGGCCATGAAGTAGTTGCGGCAGCATCAAGCGGAGACTATAAGGTGGCCAATGAGTACCTGCAGAGCATCCATCAATTCCAGCGAAAATTCGGGACCGCTGTAATGCCCACCGAAAGAAAGGTTGAGCTGGAATTGTTTTACAATAAATACGACATCTTCAAGAGTCTGTTCCAGTACTATATGTACGCGAGTTTGCTTATGTTCATCGTCGTGATTGTCAATATCTTCAAATCGAACAAGACAATCAATTTTCTCATTCGACTGAGCACGGTGATCATTCTGCTCCTGTTTGCCTATCATACGACAGGTTTGGGGATTCGATGGTACATTTCGGGTCATGCACCCTGGAGCAACGGTTATGAATCGATGATTTACGTTTCCTGGGCGACCATGCTTTTCGGAATCATCTTCGGCAGGAAATCACCGCTTACCCTGGCGGCCACAACTTTCGTTACCTCCATGCTGCTTATGGTGGCCCACTGGAACTGGATGGATCCATCGATTGGAAACCTCGTGCCCGTGTTGGATTCTTACTGGCTCATGATTCATGTTGCGATCATTGTCGCCAGTTATGGCCCATTTACCATTGGAATGGTGCTCGGCATGCTGGCTCTCATACTTTACGGATTCACAAATAAGAAGAACAAGAAGAAGATGAGATTGGCCATTGACGAAATCACAACCATCAATGAAATGGCGTTGACGATTGGCCTGGTGATGTTAACCATCGGAAACTTCCTCGGTGGGATATGGGCCAACGAGAGCTGGGGTCGATACTGGGGCTGGGATCCAAAGGAAACCTGGGCACTGATCAGCATCATGGTCTATTCATTGGTTCTTCACCTGCGTCTGGTTCCCGGATTAAAAAGCAAGTTCACCTTTAATGCAGCCTCTGTCTTTGCCTTCGCTTCGATTTTGATGACCTACCTGGGTGTGAACCACTTGTTGTCAGGACTTCATTCGTATGCCCAGGGTGAATCGGCAGCTGTTCCCAACCAGATTTGGGGCTGGCTGATAATTTCCGTATTTTTGAGCGTGCTGGCCTACTTCAAATTCAAAAAGTACTTCAGAAAGAATAACAACAAAAAAATCAAGGCGTAAAATGAAAAAAACAATTTGGATTCTTGGGGTTGCACTGCTCGTATTGACGGTGGGATGCAAAAAGGGATCAGAGTCGAACAAGGCCGAGTCAAACGATTCTGCACCGAAAACAGTTGAAAGTAAAGAACAAGCAATGAGCAAAGAAAACATCTACCAGTTTAAAGTAACGGACCTTTACGGATCTGAATTCGATTTTTCCAGCCTTCAGGGCAAAAAAATAATGGTGGTCAATACAGCCTCGGAATGTGGCTTGACTCCTCAATACGCGGATCTTCAGAAGTTGTACGATCAGTACAAGGATCAGGATTTTGTGATCGTAGGTTTCCCGGCAAACAATTTTGGCGGCCAGGAACCCGGGTCAGACCAGCAGATCGCATCCTTCTGCAAGGAGAATTATGGGGTGACCTTCCCGATGATGTCAAAAATCTCTGTCAAAGGTGATGACAAGCACCAGGTCTACCAATTTCTTACTGAGAAGTCGAAAAACGGCTTGCAGGATTCAGAGGTGGCTTGGAACTTCCAGAAGTACCTCATTGATGAGAAAGGAGAGCTGGCGATGGTGATTGAACCCCGAACGCTTCCGACAGATCCTTCCGTGGTGAAGTGGATCGAGAGCAACTGATCTCAAATAGCAACAGTAAAACTTATCAAACACCTTTCTTTTTAGAAGGTGTTTTTTTTGTCTTTCAGGTAGAGAAACTTTAGCTTCGTGTCCATGTACTTTACGGACGTCATATTGCCCATTCCGCTTGAAAAGGCTTTCACCTATGCCATTACTGAGGCTGAGGCTTCTTTTATGAGTACGGGGATGCGCGTGGCTGTCCCTTT
>JAUIKV010000234.1 GCA_030430615.1 Bacteroidia bacterium | reverse complement strand
AATCGGATCTGACTACCGCGTTGATCTCGATGTAAAGGCTGACTTGAAAAAATCGGCACAGACCGATCACCTGGCGGATACAGTTGATTACGTTCACCTGAACCGCATAGTGAAAGAGGAAATGGCGGTGAGAACCAAACTCCTCGAAACAGTGGCCAGCAGCATACTTGACAGAATTCTTGAAGAGTTGCAGCTTGTGACCTGGGCCCGGGTGAAAGTCTCGAAGTTAAACCCGCCCATTGGGGGCAATGTGGAGATGGTCTCAGTGATCATGAAGAGAAAGCGCGAATAAGCACTTTGAATTATTGTAAAGCTTATTAATTTGATTTAAATTTGCATGCTCTAATGGCGTCATGGCCGAGTGGCTAGGCAGAGCTCTGCAAAAGCTCGTACAGCGGTTCGAATCCGCTTGACGCCTCTTAAAACCTCAATTTCCGCAGTCACGGGTCTTGAGGTTTTTTTGTTTTCTTTAACAAACTTTTCCTCCTTTTTTTGCATATTTGCATTTCGTGAAAATTGCCGATGCAAATTTACCCTGTTGATACTGGAAACTTCAAATTGGACGGTGGTGCCATGTTCGGTGTTGTGCCGAAAGTAATCTGGCAGAAAACGAACCCGGCAGATGCCAACAATCTCATCAATATGAGTTTGCGATGCATGCTGATCGAAGACGGCAACCGGCTGATACTCATCGACAATGGAACAGGGGACAAGCAAAGCGAGAAATTTTTCAGCTACTATTATCCTTTTGGAGATCACAGCCTGGATTCGTCCCTGAAAAAACTTGGTTTCCATCGCGACGATGTCACGGATGTGTTTTTGACCCATTTGCATTTTGATCACTGCGGAGGAAGCATCGAGTGGAACGCTGATCGCACGGGCTACCAACCCGCCTTTAAAAACGCGGTTTTCTGGTCAAATGAAAACCATTGGAAATGGGCAACAGAACCCAACGCCAGGGAGAAAGCCTCATTTTTGAAAGAGAACATTGGCCCCATCGAAGAAAGCGGGCAGCTCAAGCACCTGCCCCTGCCATCGCACGATGGGTTCGCGAGCACCGAACTGGGCTTTGACGTCCTGTTTGTCGACGGGCATACAGAAAAGCAAATGATCCCCCATATTCAATACCAGGGAAAGACCCTCGTTTTCATGGCAGATCTGCTGCCAACTGCAGGGCACATTCCCCTGGCTTATGTCATGGGCTACGACGTTCGCCCCCTGATCACTTTGGATGAGAAGGCCAAGTTCCTGAATAAAGCGGCTGACGAGGGCTACTATCTCTTTCTCGAACACGATTACGTGAATCAAATTTGCACAGTCAAACACACAGAAAAAGGTGTTAGACTAGACAGAACTTTCAAATTCGATGAGGTATTCAATTGAAAAACATCAGTCCTGAAAAATAAAATACGTTAAACCAAGATAGAAAATGAAGACTTACAGATTTTTGCTGATCCTTGCTTCAATTGCGATCCTTTCGAGTTGTAGCTCAACCAAGAACATTCACAAGAAAGCAGTGCCGGAAGGATCGGCTGCTGCAGTCAACGTTCCTGCCAAAAAAGGGACATTAACAGATGCCGAGCTCAACGCCTGGCCTCATGCAGACATTTACAAAGATTCCTTGCCGGGAATGAGCCTGGAAAGGGCCTATGATTTCGTTGCAGACAAAAAAGGCACTACCGTAATCGTTGGCATCATCGACTCGGGCATTGACATCAATCACGAAGATTTGAAAGACCTGGTATGGACAAATTCCGATGAGGTGGCTGGCAACGGCATAGACGACGACAAGAATGGTTACGTCGATGATGTTCATGGCTGGAACTTTTTGGGAGGTGAAGGAGTAAAAACTCCCGAACAGCTCGAAGTGACCCGCATCTACAAAAAGTTGAGTGACAAGTTTGGCGACAAGAGCGAGTCAGAGATTGCGGCAGAGGACATGGAAGAATTTGCCTACTATCAAAAGGTCAAAAAGGATTTCGAAAAACGCGTTTCGGAAGCTAATGAAAACTACGAGTACTATCAAAAGTTCAAGCAGGCCCTCACGGATGCAGATACGGATACCAGGGTCAAGCTGGGTAAAGATGAATATACGCTGTCTGATCTGAACGGCCTGAGTGAAGAGGAAAGAGACCCTTTGCTGATGAGGGTCTACAGCACAGGGGGAACAGTGGCGATGTACCAGGAGAGCATTGACGCAGGCCTGAAATACTACGGATCGCAGGTGAACACCATGTACAACCTGGATTTCAAGGGCCGAATGACCGATGACGACGCCTACGACATCAATGATATTCCTTACGGTAACGGATTTGTATCAGGTGGTTTGGGTGACGAGTTGCACGGAACGCATGTTGCCGGGATCAGCCTCGCCAAGAGAGACAACGGCAAGGGAATGAATGGAGTCACAAACAATGTGAAATTGTTAAGTGTAAGAGCGGTTCCGGATGGAGACGAGTATGACAAGGATGTGGCCCTGGCCATCAGATATGCTGTAGACAACGGTGCCAAGGTCATCAACATGAGCTTTGGAAAAAGCTATTCCCCGAACGCGGAATGGGTCTATGACGCCATAAAATATGCAGCGAGCAAGGACGTTTTATTGGTTCATGCCGCAGGCAACGATCACAAGGACATCGACAAGAGCGACAATTTTCCTACGGATGCACCTGACAAGGTCAAGGAGATTACTGACAACGTGATCACCGTTGGGGCCATGACGCGCAACTTTAATGAGGATCTCATTGCTACCTTCTCAAACTATGGTAAGCTCAACGTCGACCTTTTTGCTCCCGGGTTGGAGATTTATTCCACAATCCCGGGCGATGAGTATAAGCTGCTCCAGGGAACCTCGATGGCTTCGCCCGCAGTCGCCGGGGTAGCCGCAATGGTTCGCTCCTATTATCCGGAACTTTCAGCCAGCCAGGTAAAGCACATTTTGATGAACTCAGGAATCAAGGTTGACAAGCAAGTTAAGCTTCCGGGAAGCGAAGACAAAATGGTTCCATTCAGCGATCTTTCAGTATCCGGGCGGGTGCTCAACGCCTACAATGCGCTTAAAATGGCTGACGCCATGGTCAACGGAAAATAGTTGAGGCAGATATTGTCCACAAGGATTTTTACGTAAAAACAAAACATTGATGAGGAAAACATTTTTATTGCTTTTCTTACTGGTCTTTGCCGTCAAGGTAGTTGCTCAGTCGGAGAGGAGATGGCAACAACATGTCGACTACACCATGGAGATCGACATGAACGTGGAGAACTTTCAATATGACGGTAAACAAACCCTGATCTATACGAACAACTCGCCTGACGAGCTCGATGAGGTTTTCTATCACCTTCAGTACAACGCCTTCCAGCCGGGCAGCGAAATGGACCTTCGGCTTCAGAACGTGCCCGATCCGCACCCAAGAATGTCGGATAATGTTGGCACGCGTGAAGAGCCCAAATTCGAGAGCCGCATAGCAAAGCTCGGCCCGGATGAGATCGGTTTTCAAAAGGTGATCGAGCTGTACCAGGACGGAAAGCCAGTGAATTATGAGATTTTCGGTTCAGTGATGAAGGTAAAACTCAACACACCGATTCAACCGAAAGCATCAACCACCTTCTTCATGAAGTTCAAGGGGCAGGTTCCTGTACATATTCGAAGGGCAGGTAGGAACAATGCCGAAGGAGTGGCCTTGTCCATGGCCCAATGGTATCCCAAGCTGGCCGAATACGACGAGGAGGGATGGCACGCCAATGCCTATTTATCAAGAGAGTTTTACGGCGTTTGGGGTGACTTTGACGTCACGATCCACATCGACCGCGACTATGTGGTTGGAGGAACGGGTTATCTCCAGAACCCGCAAGAAGTGGGTCACGGTTACGAAGACCCGAACAAACCCTTGAAACTGCCCAAAGGCAAGAAGCTGACCTGGCATTTCAAAGCGCCTAATGTCCATGACTTTTCCTGGGCAGCTGACCCGGAATACGTGCACGATCAGGTGGAAGGAGAAAACGGGGTAGAGCTCCATTTCTTCTACAAAAAAGATCCCAAGTACAAGGAAAACTGGAAGAACCTTCAGCCGAAGACCCAGGAGATCCTGGCTTACTTCAATGAAAACATCGGTCCGTATCCCTACAAACAGTACTCAGTCATTCAAGCAGGAGACGGGGGCATGGAATACGCCATGTGCACCTTTATTACAGGTGACCGTAGCTTTGGCAGCCTCGTGGGCGTAACCGCTC
>JAUIKV010000233.1 GCA_030430615.1 Bacteroidia bacterium | reverse complement strand
GTACGAGGGCCTCGAAGACAAGGCTATAAACTTCATGCAACCGATCAGCTCCTACATGCCGAGATTCAGAAATCTTTATGGGCAGGATACTGACTTCCTGAGAGGCTATGCGGCGGAAGTTTCTGCCGCTCGCATGGTTGACCTCAATACAGCAGGATTTGGAGCAGAGCTGAAAAGCAATCTGCTCAATCCTAAATTCGGCAACTGGATAATTCGGGCTCAAATGATGGGTGAAACCATCCCCAAGGAAAGCAACCGGGTATCACTCGATCCTGTAAAAAAAGACCAATGGGGCATCCCGCTGCTATCTGTTCATGTGGAATACGATGACAATGACGAACGGATGGTCAGGGACTTCGAGGAACAGTTTACCTACATGTATGAGAAAGCCGGTTTCGTCAACATCAAGATGGAGGATGACAAACGCGCCCCAGGGTTGGACATCCACGAAATGGGAGGGGTTCGCATGGGAAAGGACCCAAAGACCTCACTATTGAACGAATGGAACCAGATGCACGCTTGCAAAAATGTGTATGTGACCGACGGAGCCTGCATGACATCCACAGCGACGCAAAACCCCTCACTGACTTATATGGCTCTCACGGCCAGGGCCTGTGATCACGCTATCCGCGAATCAAAAAATTCATGAATCAACTTAAATCAAATTTACCATGAGATTATTTCTACTCACCTTCTGTTTACTTTCTTTGAATTTGCTCTGGGCTCAGACCCCGGAGGAACGACTTGATGAGCTCGGAATCGAACTGCCTGAATTCAGCAAGCCATCCGCCAACTATGTGAAATGGAGGCAAGTTGGCAACCTGCTCTATCTCGCTGGAGACGGCTCCGATATGAAGGGAACGTTGGGCGAGGACCTGACCATTGAAGAAGGCTACCAGGCAGCCCGAATGACAGGCGTTGAAATACTTGCAACATTGAAAGCGGCTTGCGGAGACCTCAGCAAAATCAAGCAGTTTGTAAAAGTGAAAGGCATGGTGAATTCGGCACCTGACTTTTATGACCAGCCCAAAGTGATCAACGGCTTTTCAGACTTGATGGTCGAGGTTTTTGGAGAAAAAGGGAAACATGCCCGAGCCGCTGTTGGAATGGTTTCGTTGCCCTCGAATATTGCAGTCGAAATCGAGGTCATTGTAGAGCTTGAGGAATAACAGTGTCCTGGATTTTATACTTTTACGAAAACTACATTATGAAAAAATTGCTTTGCTTATTTTGCCTTTTGACCTTTAGTCAGGCCATAGGACAGAACACCGAGGTTAAACTGGGAGCCGACATATGGCCTCCATTTACCGACGTCAAGGAAAACAAATCCATTTTGACGGTTCTGGTTCAGGAAGCCTTGTATCGCAGAAATATCAATTCAGACATTGAATTCGACGAGTGGAAGGATGTGATGAGAAAGATTGATGAAGGCAAACTGGATGGAAGCCTGGCCCTTTGGGAATCGCCGGAACGAAAAGAAAAGTACTTTTTCTCCAAACCTTACCTGTACAGCCAGCTGGTTCTGGTCGGGAGAAAGGGAAGTGACGTAAGTGCAACTTCTTTCAGGGATTTAGAAGGAAAAAAGATTGGGGTGGTTCAGGACTACGCGTATGGTGCTTTTGAGGGCAGAGACAGAGTTGAGCTCATAGACGGAAAAGGAAATCAGAAAAATTTGGAAAAGCTCTTGTCTGGAGATATCGACTACATGCTTGTTGACGCACTTATCATTCAATACATGTTGAAATACCAGTTGAATGACGTAACAGCCCATTTGGCTATAGGACAAAGGCCATTATTGACCAAGTCCCTTCATTTGGGCTTGCGAAAAGACCTTGAGAATGCCGAGTTTATCCTCAAGGAATTCGATGAAGAGATTACCGAAATGATCGCTGACGAGACGTTCAATGACATTCTTGAACTCAACTGGATCAAGGCGGATATTGATGGCGATGGTGTTGTGGAATTGGTGTTGGGAGGAGATTCGGCAGGAACATCTGCGCCCCAGAACATCTATGGATTGATGATGGACGACTCATACAGGCAAAAAAATGGCCCTCAACGATACTATATCGACGGTAAAATGTATGAGAGCTGGGACGATGTCCCGAAAAGTTACAAGCTCGATCTTCCAAAGGACAATATCCCGAGTGAAGAAGACGCCAAAGTGAAACTAAAGTTCTGATTTTATCACAAAAATTCAATGCGAAAAATCTTAGCACAGATCCTATTAGTGGTCGTCATTCTCATTGGTTTTGCAACTGAAGATGCCAAAGCGCAAATCGATGAAGATCAAACCGGGGCCTGGTACATGTACTTTTGGAATGCACAGATCAAAGAAGGATCCTGGGGCTTCCAGGGAGACCTCCAATACCGTAACTGGAACCTCATGGGAGACCTGGAGCAGCTTCTCCTTCGCGGAGGCCTGACCTATAAACCCAAAAATGCCTCCATACTGTTTACCCTCGGGTACGGGCATATTACAACTGGCGCCTTTGATTCTTCAGAGATTCTCAATACCGAAAGCAGAATCTACCAGGAGGCCCTTTTCCCTCAAAAAATTGGCAGCATCTTTTACCTGAGGCATCGATTCAGATACGAGCAGCGTTGGGTGGAAGATCAGGATTTCAGAACTCGCTATCGATACAATTTGTTTATTGACGTTCCCATCAACAGCAAAGTCATCGATAAAAAGACCCTCTATTTCGCTTTCTACAACGAATTGTTCATCAACGGCCAGCGCGACATTGGGGATGACAGATCGGTGGAGCTCTTTGACCGAAACCGAACCTATGGTGCCCTGGGTTATGCGATCAGGAAGAACCTGAAAGTTCAGCTGGGGGTCATGCGCCAAATCACTGACAATTGGGCCAAGACCCAGATGCAGCTGAGCCTTCACCACAACTGGTAATTTGAAACGAATCAGCTTCCATATGCACAACCCTGTCAAATCCGAGAGCTTTAAACCAGAATTAACCATTGCTTCTCCGGGCAGAATTAACCTGATTGGAGAACACACAGATTACAATATGGGCTTCGTATTCCCTGCGGCAATTGACAGGAGAATCGAGTTTAGAATCAGGAGAAATGGAAATTTAGACGAATGCAATGTCTATAGCACCGACTTTAAAAAACTTCTTTCCTTTAGTCTGGAAGAGGTTAAACCCAGCGAAGAGGAATGGGAGAATTATATTTTGGGCGTTGTTTTTGAAATTCAAAAACTGGGTCATCTACTCAAAGGTTTTGACTGCCAGCTCCAGAGCGATTTACCGATTGGAGCCGGTATCAGCTCTTCAGCGGCAATGGAATGCGGTCTGGCTTTCGCTCTTAATTCACTTTTCGACCTGGGATTATCCAAAATGGATATCATTCTGCTATCACAAAGAGCTGAACACAATTTTGTTGGAACCCAATGCGGCATCATGGACCAATATGCCTCGGTCATGGGCCAGACCAATCAGGCGATTCTCTTGGACTGCAGGAACGTGACCCACGAAATGATTCCCTTGCATCTTGAACCCTACACCCTCCTTCTTTTGAACACCAATGTTTCTCACAACCTGGCGAGCAGCGAGTACAATACGAGGAGATCAGAATGTGAGCAGGGAATTGAAATTCTCAAAAATTCGGGTATGAAAATAAATTCCCTGAGAGACATTTCCGAAGATGATTTAATTGAAAGCAAACGTAATCTGTCTCCCGTGATCTTCAAACGATGCCTTTATGTGGTCAGAGAAAATCAAAGGGTGCTTCGCGCAGCTTCTGCTTTGAAAGAGAATCACTTGGAGGAGTTTGGAAAGCTGATGTACCAATCGCACGACGGCCTGAAGAATGAGTACGAAGTCAGTTGCCCGGAATTGGATTTTCTAGTTGATTACGCTCAAAATTCACCGCATGTTTTGGGTTCCAGGATGATGGGAGGCGGTTTTGGCGGATGCACAATAAACCTGGTTCGGAAAGATTACGTTGATTCGTATATTGAAGAAATCAAAAAAGCCTACAATCAAGAGTTTGGGATTGATCTTGACCCGATTCAAGTCAATCCTTCCCGTGGGACATTTGCAATGAGCTAAACCTTTTAAAATGACTAAACCTTTGATTCCAGCTATTAGATTATCCTTTAAGTTAATATCCTTCCATCAACCCGAAACCAAAAGTTTGTACATGAAATTTAGAAATTTATTCTGCCTGATATTATTGACTCTTGCGATTTACTCGTGCAGAAAAGAACCTGTCATCGCGCACAAAGAAGGTTATGTGTCAGTGGAAGGCGGAAAGATCT
>JAUIKV010000008.1 GCA_030430615.1 Bacteroidia bacterium | reverse complement strand
CGGCCGCAATCTGTGTGATTCCCAAGCTGCTCATCACGGCGTTATTTCTGAATATTCTGCCAAAGTGTTCTTTATCGGGAAAAATCTCGTCCTGCATTGGGAGGAATACTCCCGCGCTGTCGACCAGATAGATGATCGGAATTTTATTCTCAATAGCGATTTCCTGTGCTCTCAGATTCTTTTTCGCTGTGATTGGGAACCAGGCTCCTGCCTTGACCGTGGCATCATTGGCTACCACAACGCACAATTTTTCTTTCACCTTGCCAATTTTGACCACGACTCCACCGGAAGGGCATCCTCCATCGTCCTGGTACATGCCATCACCAGCGAAAGCGCCTATCTCCAGCGCGTCATCAGGTGAATCTAAGAGGAAATCAATGCGTTCACGCGCTGTCATTTTTCCATCAGCATGCTGTTTGGCAATTCGATCCGTTCCTCCACCCAGGTAAACCCGGGTCAATTTTTTTCGAAGTTGAGACGCGAGAAGTTTGTTGTGATCTTCGTTGATATTGAAGTTTAGGTCCATGTGATCGTTAGGCTTAAGAGCGGGACTAAAATACGAATTCTGTTAAACTCTGTTAAAATATATTACATGTAAATAAATACCATGGTAAATAAAATAATTTAGCTTATCTTTGCCTCATTAATTAATAAGAACAGGACATGAAATCAATCATAACACTAGGAGGAAGCAGCAGTGTTGAGTCGATCAATAAGAGATTGGCACAGTATGCAGGCTCCCTATTGACAAATGTGAGGGTAGTCAATCTGGATCTCAACGATTACCAAATCCCTCTGTATTCTGTAGATCTGGAAAAAAAGGCTGGTTTTCCTGAGGATTTGAGGAAACTGGATCATCACATAGCTCATGCTGACGGCATCATTTTGTCTTTGGCAGAACACAATGGGGCTTACACGGCTGCCTTTAAAAATGCATTTGACTGGCTATCTCGTGTGGAACAGAAAACCTGGAGAAACAAACCCATGGCACTGCTCAGCACGTCACCCGGTGAAAGAGGGGGACAGTCGGTGCTGGCTATGGCTCTGGATCGTTTTCCGCGCCACAATGGGAACATCGTCTTTTCGATGCCGTTCCCTTCGTTTAATGACAATTTTAAAAATGGTGAAGTAGTCAACCCGGAACTTAAGGCCCAGCTGAACAGGGGGATTGCACTTCTTCAGGAAACGATTTGAGATGGGAGATCTGGCAAAAGACATCAACTCCTCCTTTCCAAGTGAGCACGTCAAGGCGTTGATCAACATCAAGTACACAGCGAGCTACCTGGATCAGGTGGGGGCGTCCATGCTCAAACCCTACGGGATTTCAGAGCCTCAGTACAACATTCTGAGAATACTGAGAGGAGCTGGAAAAGCTATCACGGTGAACCAGGTAAAGGAAAGAATGGTCCAGAAGTCTCCCAATACGACCCGGTTGATGGATAAGCTTTGCGAGAAATCCCTCATCCAAAGGAGTCGATGCGAGAATGACAGAAGAGTGGTTTATGTTCAAATCCTGGACGAGGGAAAAAAGCTCTTGGAGAATATTCGGTTCGATGACTTTGAACCTTATATGAAGCAGCTGAGCAAATCCGAAGCGATTCAGCTCAATACGCTGCTGGACAAAATAAGAAAGTGAATACAGAAAACACAAAAATATTTAGACATGAAAACCAATTTATTCAAAGCATCAGAAAGAGGTTATGCCAACTATGAGTGGTTACAGGCCAACTATTCCTTCAGTTTTGCCAATTACTATAACCCGTCCAAGCAGAACTTCGGAGCTCTGCGGGTTCTGAATGACGATGTGATACAGGGTGGCGCAGGTTTTGGTGAGCATCCTCATCAGAATATGGAGATTATAACGATTCCCCTGCAGGGATCTCTGAAGCACAAAGACTCCATGAGCAATACCTGGATTCCGCTTCATACGGGTGAAGTTCAGGTCATGTCTGCGGGCAGCGGGGTGTATCATTCCGAAAGAAACAATTCGACGACTGACTTCATCAACCTTTTTCAACTTTGGATCATCCCTGATAAGATGAATATTGATCCGGCGTATGATCAGAAAAAATTTGAAAAAGAAGATCGGCATAATCAACTTCAGACGTTGGTTTCATCACATTCTGACACCGAGGATCAATCGAGCCTGAAGATCAATCAGGATGCCCGAATATCGAGAATTGACCTGGATGCGAACAATAGTTTTGTATACCGTCCAAAAACAGGGCAACACGGGGTCTATGTGATGTTGATCTCAGGTCAGGCGGTCGTTGGCAGCAGCGAACTCAATCAAAGAGATGCTCTTGGAGTTTGGGAAACTGAATCATTTGAGCTAAAAGCGCAAGCAGATTCGGAGATTCTGCTGATTGAGGTTCCAATGAATTTCTAAACAAAACGACTTTGTCGTGGAAGAATCTCAGATTCGGAATCAACTGATTCTGAATCTGTCATTTTTTGCCCGCTTTGTGTTTAGATATTTTAAGGCATTCCTTATGTTTGCAACTCCTTAAACATTGTAGATTTGAATATGAGGAAGCTCAATGAATTCATCTGGGAAACCCATGGCATCCACGCCGGAACGGAAAATGATCACGTTAAACACGGAATTGACCGGCTTGAGGATATCGTCGACAAAGCCATTGAGAGGAATCATCCGAGCATAACCTTCATCATTCATTCCCCGAGACTTACTAATTTCAGGTACAGGGCCGAAAAGGACACGAATATCAAGTTTATTCGAGGCGACCGATCCTATTTGAATTACCCGAAGCGAATCGCAAATTTGCGAGAGAAGTATGAGGGTCGAATAAACATCAAATACGGTGTTGAGCTGGAGTGGATGGGACCGGATATTGGTCTTCTGTGGAGCCGATCAAAGATTTTCCAGGCCGAAGAGGCCGATTTTGTAATTGGGTCTGTTCATTTTGCACCTGAAGGCCTTCCCTATGACGGGAGCCAGGAAGAAGCGTTGGAGCTCTTGAAACTAAGAGGTTCACTTGAGAATTACTGGAACGGTTACATCAATGAAATGATCGAGATGATCGAATCATTTGGCGACATGATCCAGGTTGTGGGCCATCTCGATCTGCCAAAGCTGAATGTTGAGGTCCCGGAGGTGTTGCGAAATTTCGAGAGCAGCTCGCACCCGCTGGCGAATAAATTCAGAACGCTCTTGGAGATCATCGCCGACAGGGATCTTGCTCTGGACGTGAACATGGCAGGTGAGTTCAAAGGAGTAGGGGTCTATCCGTCTCAGAACATTTTGAAGCGAGCGTTTGAGCTGCAGATACCTGTGGCCGTTGGCACGGACACTCATCACGTGAGGTACTATGGTCATAATTTCAAGGAGAGTCTGCAATACATCCAACGCGCCGGGTATGAACAGTACGTGAGCTTTTCCAAGTTAATCCCTGAGAAGAGAACCATTTTTGACGATCATGATTTGAAGGTGAAGTACACGATTCTCAATAAGGGGATAGAATTGCTCAATCAACGCCTTGATGCCAAGAGCAGGAGGATCATCCCGGATTTTTCATTCGGGGGCTCTTTTTCAGAGTTTGTCGACATCTATAAGAATGCCACGGGAATGGGAGACTACAATGCAGTTCGGATTAGAAAAGGCAATAAATCTGTCACAGTTTCGAATGAGACTCCGATGGATTCCCGCGAGCGTGTCAAAGGTTTGTTCTCAAGGCATCTCGACAAGCCCGGCATACTTTCCTCACTTTTCAATTCGCTTGCCTCTGAAGGAGTCAACGTGGAAACTGCCAGACTTCATTCGAACAATGACGGAACGGCCGTAGCCTTTTTGACACTTGGGGAGCACAATGGGAATATTCAAAACGCCATAGAGTTTGTGCGGGGAACCGATCAGGGATCCTTTATGGAGCTGGACTTCAACGACAGCACAGAACTTCCCAATTTTTTCGGGGAGGGTGTGTACCTCTACGAATTGGACGGGGTTGAACTGAAGATGGCACTAAGCGACAAAATGATTGTGACCAAACACGAAAACTCTCCGGGAGTTCTGCTCATTCTCTTGTCGGCCCTTGCCTCGAAGCACGTCAACATCGTCGATCTGCGTCTTGGGAAAAGAAACAAAATTGGTTACTCAGCATTAGCCGTTGAAGGAGATTCCAATGAGATCAGAGCACTTTTGGATAAATTGGGCGAGCAGTATTACGAAGCCAACCTGATTGAGTTCCACAGCATGTAAATTACTTTCGGAACAATTCATTCATGTCTTTGAACGATTTGAACTCGAGGGCGTTGCCTTCAGGATCATTGAAGAACATCGTTGCTTGTTCTCCTATTTGCCCTTTAAAACGAATGTAGGGTTCAATCACAAAGTCGATCTCGGCTTGCTCCAGTCGATCTTTAAGCTCATGCCACTGCTCCCATTCCAGGACGACTCCGAAATGAGGAACCGGCACCTCATGCCCGTCAACTGGGTTGGCCCCTCTGTTCACAGGTTGATAATCTTCCTTTTGATGAATTACCAGCTGGTGGCCGAAAAAATCAAAATCGACCCAGTGAGAGTCGCTCCTGCCTTCTCTGCAGAAAAGCACCTCCTTGTAAAAATTGCGGCATAGCTCCAAATCCCGGACCGGGATCGCTAAATGAAAAGGACTTATTGCTGGCATAGGATTCTATTTTGAAGGTTATAAAAATAAGATTTTTTATCAGAGAAATGTATCTTTAGACCTTCCTGATCAAAACGGGAGGATTTCTAAACCAAAAGAGAACGATGTGTTCAATTAAAACTATGAGATTACAAGGATTCGCATGTGCATTGATGATTACCCTAACAACATGGGGTCAGAGTGACTCTGAGGCCGTAAAGACTTTATTTGAGACCTCGCTTGCCGATGGGATGAGCTATCACTGGCTCGATCACCTGTCGAACCAAATTGGGGGAAGGCTTTCTGGTTCCGAGAATGCAGAGAGAGCTGTTGTTTACGTAAAGAATGAGCTTGAAAAGCTCGGCCTGGACGAAGTTCGGTTACAATCGGTCATGGTTCCCAAATGGGTACGGGGTAGTTCCGAGAAAGGAGAAATCCGAGGCACTGACGGAACCAAGAGGCTCCTGAATATCTGTGCCCTGGGAGGCTCGGTAGCTACGCCCGATGCAGGACTTTCTGCCCGGGTGGTCGAAGTTCAGGGGATAGACCAGATGAAGGAAATGGGGCCCGAGGCTATCAAGGGAAAGATCGTCTTTTTCAACAGGCCGATGGAGAATACCCTGATCCATACGTTTGAAGCCTATGGCGGATGCGTTGATCAGAGGCATACGGGAGCCATGGAGGCTGGAATATTGGGAGCAGCCGGGGTTATCGTGCGTTCGATGAACCTCCGTTTGGATGATTACCCGCACACTGGGAGCATGACATATGGCGAATTGCCAGTGGATCAACGAATACCTTCAGCGGCGATAAGCACAAACGATGCTGAATTCCTGAGCAAGAAACTAAAAACCGATCCGGATCTGGATTTGTTCTTCTGGCAAAATTGTCAGCAGTTTGAAGACGTGGAATCGTTCAATGTGATTGGTGAAATCACTGGAACAGAGTTTCCGAATCAATACATGATCGTCGGAGGTCATCTGGATTCCTGGGATTTGGGCGACGGATCTCATGATGACGGCGCGGGAGTGGTTCAGTCCATGGAGGTGCTCAGATTGATCAAAAAATCAGGAATACGCCCCAGAAGATCTATTCGCGTGGTCTTGTTCATGAACGAGGAGAATGGGCTGCGTGGAGGAAGAAAATACGCAGAGGAGGCCAGCTCAAAAGGAGAGAAGCACATTTTTGCCCTGGAGAGTGATTCGGGCGGGTTTACACCGAGGGGATTCTCTTTTGATTGCAGTGACGAGGATTTTGCACGAATTCTGCAGTGGCAACCCCTTTTCAAACCCTACCTTATTCACTATTTTGAAAAAGGGGGAAGTGGAGCCGACATTGGTCCTCTAAAATCCGAGGGTATTGTTTTGGCGGGATTGCGACCCGATTCACAACGTTATTTTGATCATCACCACGCGAGCAATGACACCTTCGACGCTGTCAACCGGAGGGAGCTGGAGCTTGGAGCGGCAACCATGGCCTCACTGGTTTACCTGGTAGATCGACATGGAACTAACGCAACAGCAAATCAACCCATTAAAGACTAAACAATGCACCTTAAACACCTTTTATTTATCGTTTTTTTTATAACCAGTTTGCTTATGACCGCACAACAAAAAAATGAGCTTCCTTATGCTGAGATTCCGGAAGCCCCTGATGACTACACGGCAGGTGGCGTGGTTTCGCGGATGATCGATGGGCTCGGCTTCAGGTATTATTGGGCGACTGATGGACTCAGACCTGAAGATCTCAAGTACAAGCCCTCCCCAGAGGGAAGAACCTCCGAAGAAACAATAGATCATATTTTAGGCCTGTCTTATGTGGTCTTGAATTCTGCTCTTGGCCAGGTGAACGGACCCAGGGAACAGGAGGATATGACGTTCGATCAGAAAAGAGCCCTCACCCTGGAGAATCTCCAGCAGGCATCCCGGATTTTCAAATCGGCAAAGGACCTGGGTGATTACTCGGTGGTGTTCAAGGGAAAGGAATCAAATGTGGAATACCCGTTTTGGAACCAGATCAACGGACCGATTTCGGATGCCCTTTGGCATTGTGGTCAGCTCGTTGTATTGAGGCGGGCATCGGGCAATCCGTTTAATTCTAAGGTAAGTGTGTTTTCAGGTAAATTAAGAGATTGAGAAATGGGAATTGTAAAATTTGGTTTGGGGATCCTGATGACCGTTCTCTGTATGAATATATATGGACAGAGTCAGGAGGATGGGATACGTATTTTAAGTGAAAGAGAGCGTGCCGAAGTTCGCGATGAGATTTTGAAAGAACGCTTCGATGTGCTCCTTCCCGAGCTTATGGACAGAACGGGCATAGATATGTGGCTGATCATATCACGGGAGTACAATGAGGATCCTGTCATGAAGACTATGCTTCCCGCCAAATGGCTCAATGCAAGGCGAAGAACCATCATTGCTTTTTACAGAGACAAAGAGCAGGATACTATCGAAAAGCTGGCTGTTGCGCGTTACGATATTGGCGAGAACATTTCTTCCGCCTGGAGCAAAGAAGAGGAGCCCGACCAATGGAAGGCACTAGAGAGAATAATCATTTCAAAAAACCCTTCCAGCATAGGGATCAACCATTCGAAACACTTCGGACTGGCTGATGGCCTGGTGCTGACGGACTACCAGGAGTTGAAAGAGGCCTTGCCCGACTCGCTGGATCAGCGCCTGGTCAGTGCTGAAGAGCTGTCGATTGCCTGGATTGAGACCCGAACCGAACGGGAGATGGAGCTCTTTGAGGATCTTGTGCAGATTACGCATGACATCATTGACGAAGCATTTTCTTCCCAGGTAATAAAACCGGGTGAAACTACGACAGATGATTTGGTATGGTGGATGCGGCAGAAGGTGACCGACCTTGGGTTGGAAACCTGGTTTCACCCCACTGTTGACATTCAGAGGAGTGATGAGGAACTCAAGAGTCATATTTATTCCTTTTCAAAAGGAGAGAAGAACAAGGTCATCCTGCCGGGCGATCTTTTGCATTGTGATTTTGGCATCACCTATCTGGGTTTGAATACCGATTGTCAACAACACGCCTACGTGCCAAAGGCGGGAGAAACTTCGGTGCCTGACTTTCTTCAGGAGGCTTTTTCCAAAGGGAATCGAGTCCAGGACATTTTTACCGGGAATTTCAAGGAAGGTGTGACAGGAAATGAAATTCTTTTGGAGTCTCTTAAAACAGGTCGTTCCGAAGGACTCAAACCTTCCATTTACACGCATCCGTTGGGAACCTATGGTCACAGCGCAGGAACAACCCTCGGTATGTGGGACTCCCAGGGTGGAGTGCCCTTTACAGGAGATTATCCTTTGCACCTGAACACCGCTTACGCGATTGAATTGAATACAACGGTCAGTCTTTCGCAGTGGAACAAGGACATTCGTATCATGCTTGAAGAAGCAGGCTTTTTTGGTTCTTCAGGATTTCGATATGTCAACGGGCGCCAGGAAAAGATCAAATTGGTAAAATAGCGTATTCAAAGCTTTTTCTCCATTTTGATGTTTCCTCGTTGATACGGATTGTCAATCTCGATCGGAACTTCCTTGAAACCGTATTTCTTGTAAATGTGAATGGAGTTCTCAAGAGATGTATTCGAATAAAGAACAATCTTCTCGTATTTGTGAAGTCTGGAAAAACTCAGGCAAAAAGATAGTAATGCCTGTCCAATTCCCTTTCCCCTTGCGGACTTTCTAACGGCCATTTTACCCAATTCAAACGTTTTGTTTCCAAATGGAATTAGGGCTGCTGTTCCCAAAGTTTGACCGTTATTTTGATAAAAGAAAATATGGCCTCCGGGTTTAATTATTGTAGTCTCGCATTCCTCGAGCAAAGAACGATCGTGTTCTTCAACGAAAAAGTATTCCTCCAGCCATTCGAGATTTAGCTCTTTGAAATCCTTGGCTAGTGACGATTCAAAAGGAATAATTCTTGCCATGAATTGATTGGTCACATTTTCGAGTCTATTAGTGCTATGGCTCTGGCCTCCTTTTCAATCGTCTTTTCATAGATTTGTTTGCTCTGAGCCAATAAATCCGCGGCAACTGCATTGTTTTTCAGATCTTTTGCATTGATCCTCACGTTGAAATAGGCGCCCAACACGGCAGTTCTCGCACAAAGAATTCCGACCCCGGCATCTGACAGGGAAGTCTGCAACCCTTTTTCCAACATTGCTTCCATAACCTCCATGGATTGCAGGGCCGTTTCCATAACTTGTAACGGGATTTCTGTTGCATAACGGGTAGCGTCCTCAATAGCCTGTTTTCTTTTTATTATTTCCTTATCGGACCCTTTGGGCAGTCGGAATGCTTCCATGATCTTGTTAAAGGCCCTCGTGTCTTCGTCTACAAGAAAAAGCAAGCGATCCTTGTACCTCTGTCCCTTTTGTGCCCAACTCGAGAATTCTTCCCACCGTTCGTCCCATCCGGGTTTATGTGCCGATATATTGGCTACCATCGTGCCTAAAGCGACGCCTAGAGCCCCTACATAGGCGGATATGGAACCACCTCCGGGAGCTACGGACTCGCTTGCCGTTTCTTCGGAGAGGTCTCTTGCCGTCAGATCAACCAGTTTTTCAGGCTGCCCTTTGTCAAGCAAGTACTCTATGATTTTCTGATCCGGGTCGAAGGGCTTCAAGTCGTCGAGTCCAAGTGATTTGACTGCTATTTTGATTTTTTCCTTTTCCGAGATGCCTAAGGAGCGATTCTGTTTTCGCAAGAAGTGGTCTGCGGCATCCGTCATTGCTTTTAAGGGAATCAAACCAACAAGTTCCGATCCCGTGACCCGCAATCCTCTTTGTTCAGCAGATTTGCAAGTCTCGTCAAATGCCTCGTGCATACTGGTGATGCTGATGTTGGTGAGATTGTATGAAATCTGGGCAATGCCATACTCTTCAATATACCACCCAATTCCCTTAACGGCTTTCAGTTTGCCCGGAATGCGAACTGGCTCCCCGTTTTTGTCCAGGACTTTCTTTCCTGTGATCGGGTTTCCTTCTCGTTTGATCCTTCCGGCTTCGCGGATGTCAAAGGCGATTGCATTGGCCCTTCTCGTGGAAGTGGTATTCAGGTTCACATTGTAAGCAATTAAGAAATCTCTGGCTGAAATAGCAATAGCCCCGGTTTTACGGACTGAATCGTTGAACTCGGCCGGGCCAAAATCCGGACGCCATTCCGGATCAGAGAGTTTCTTCGCAAGTCCTTCATACTCTCCAGACCGGCAGCTGGCCAGATTTTTGCGTTTGTCCTCGCGAGCAGCTGCTTCATAGAAATAACCCGGTATGCCTAACTCCTCTCCGACGCGCTCGCCAAGCTTTCTGGCATAAGTTGCTGTCTCTTCCAGGGTGATGCCCGAAATCGGGACCAACGGACATACATCAGTGGCCCCAAATCGAGGATGCTCTCCACTATGGAGACTCATGTCTATTAATTCAGAGGCTTTACTGATCAGTTTAAAAGCCGCCTCGATGACTTGCTCAGGATGTCCGACAAAGGTTATCACCGTTCTGTTTGTAGCCCTGCCCGGATCCACGTCCAAGAGTTTCACACCTTCTATCGTTTCGACAACTGAGGCAATGCTTTGAATTTTTTCGCTGTCGCGTCCCTCACTTATATTGGGAACGCATTCAATGAGTTTCTTCATCGGTCTGAGAATTTCCTGCTCAAAGTTAGCAAATGCCTGGCACTATGCTAACAACTAGATGTTGAAATTCAACCCAAAAGTAAAGTTTCGACCCGGATTTGGAATTCCTTCCGATTTGAGTCTCGACAAGTGCGAAATATAGGTCTCGTTAAGTGCGTTGTTGAGGCTCATTCTCAAGCCGAGAGACCATTTTTCAAAAGAGAGATTGCCACCCAGACCAACATTCAGAAGGTTATAACCAGCCGTTTCGGTCTCAAAGTCGCTCACCCGATTCTGATCAAAGAAGGAATCCAAAGTTACCGAGAGATAGAGCTCATTGAAACGCTGCCAACCCTTGAACTCTCCTCGGAGTGTGTTAGACCATTTGTTTGCAGGGATCAAAGGAAGATACCCTCCTTCATCCAATTCCCCGATCACCATTTCGAAATCCGATTCAAGGTGCAACCAATCGAGCGGATGAGGATGGAAATGAAACCCAAATTCACTTCCGTACAAGCGGGCGTCGTTCTGCACATATTCATAGACCGGGGCTTCATCCAATTCCTCACCAGTAGGGTTCAAATAGATGTAATTGTTCAGAATGTTGTAAAACCCATTGACATAGACCTCGATGTGCCGGTTTCCGTATTCCAGGGAGATGTCGGTCTGGAAGTTTTGCTCACTTTCCAGGTCTGGATTCCCAATCTCGAATCGATTGGTTCCATGATGAACCCCATAAGAGGCCAGCTCAGCCAGGTTTGGCGCCCTGAAGCCACTCGCAAAATTGATTCGGGTTGATACTTTTTGGAACAGCATTGTCTTGTAGCCCAATGAAAAGGTCATGTTGGAAAAGCTCCTGTCAATGGCTTCCACGATTTCTTCCTCTTCTTCTTCATGGTCAAGGTCCATTTCATCTTCGTGTTCGTGATCCTCATGGTGCTCTATTTCGTAGGCTTCTGTATCAATTGACCTGTGATCAAACCTCAAGCCACCCTGAAGAGTGTTATTCTCTTTGATTTCAAACGAGGAATTCACAAGAATGCCAACATCACTCGTAATGGCGTCAGGAATCAAAATCTCTTCTCCGAAGTTCTCATTCGATTGCCACATGCCCTGAATACCTACGATAGTTTCAAATCGCTCAGAGGAAGGCAAGTGATACTTGACATCATAGGTAAAGGTTTTGAGATCCATGAAGAGCGCAGCCTCCGAAGGGTCATGATCTTCTTCGTGTCCATGCCCTTCTTCATCACTGTGATCGTCTTCATCACTGTGATCGTCTTCATCACTGTGATCGTCTTCATCACTGTGATCGTCTTCATCATGGTCTTCATCGTGATCTTCACCATGATCGTCATGCCCATGCTCGTCTTCATACTCTTTGCGGATGTTGTTGACGTAGCCCAAATTAACTTCAAACTTCGAGCGATTGAGAAAGAAGTGATTGTGCAGGCTCAATATGTGGGTCGTCAGGTCCTGATAAGGAAGAAGAAGGTTTTTTGAAGCGGATTGCTCCCCGATCTCCTCGGGAATCCCGATGTCACTTTTGTTGTAATTGTACCTCAGCTCTGTGACGAAATTATCCAGGTTCAATCCTAAACCTGCTTTGAAATCAACTTCCCTGTAGCGTGTATTGGTCACACGGTCACCATCGGGAATCTGGTAGTCCGAGTGGGTGTTGTAACCACCTCTGAGCAGAAGCTTAAACTGGTCATTTGAGGTTTTGACTCCGGCAGTGGTATTGCTGCCCAGGGTATTTGAAAAGAAAGTCTGCCCGGCACTGACCTCGGTTTCATTCTGAAAGGCGAATTTTTCAGGATTTATGTAAAGAACGCCCCCAAGAGCATCCGAACCATAGAGCAGTGAAGCAGGTCCCTTGATGACCTCGACGCTTTCTATGCCTGAATCATTGAGTCCCAAACCGTGCTCCTGGCCGTATTGTTGATTTTCCAGACGAACGCCTTGCGTGTATACAAGTACCCTGTTCCCGGATAGACCACGAATCACTGGTTTGCCAATTCCATTCCCCGTCGAAACCTCCGATACCCCGGGAATCCTTGTCAGACTTTGGGCGAGGGTAGGGGCACCTTGCTTTTGCAGTGCAGTAATCGTGCGAGACTCAATCTTCATCACATTTTCGCTTTGCAGCTTGTTAAATGGAGCCGAAACAATTACCTCGTCCATATGAAAAACGGAGGGCTCCATGGATACATCAATTTCGATGTCATCTGTCAAAACAGTTATAGAAGTATTATACGTGCGGTATCCGATAAAGCTAAAATTTAGCTTATGCACACCTTTGGGAATATTCTTTAGCGTATAGGTTCCATCGAGGTCTGTAGTCGTTCCTATATGCAGTTCTTCAATGTAAACCTCGACTCCCGGCAAAGGCTCTTGATTTTCGTCAATTACGGTTCCCTGTGCCGAAAACTGACCAAACGACACAATTGGAAAGCCTATAAAAAATAGGGTGATATATATGTATTTCATGGAAAAGTTAGATTAATGTGAACAAAGATTCAAATTGAATTTACACATTAATCATGGGCGGACCACGAAGGGAAAGATTAGCTGTTAAGTTGCTCGATTTAGAGCTTGGATCACCCCAACTTGCGATGGGGTCAACTACTGAAATCAGCTTTTCAACAGCTGAATATTGTTCTACAACACCGCCTGGATTGAAGTAATGCTGGTGATCGCAATCGACACCCTGGCTGTGAAAATGACTTTCATTCTCGGCCATACAGACCACCTGGTCATGCTTGTGCAGCGCGTGGGTGAGTCCGACTATCATTGGAAACACCAGACTGAAGGCCAAAATCAGGCTCGAAATCTGTTTGCTTAATTTTGTATTCATGCCATGGCAAAGATACGAAAATGTTGCAAGTCAAATAAAGCTTTCCGTTTCAGTCCTTCACACCCAATTTTTTCAGAAAAGTCTCCATGAGACACCAGTTTGTGAATGCTGACTGCAGTAGGTTGGCACCTACAAAAACGGTGAACCAGGCCCAATTGGGATTTACGAAATACGCGAGCAGTAGGCTGATTAGAACAAAACTGCCGGCAATGCCTTTGATATATCTGTCTATCATGATAAAAAATATTAGTGATTATTCAATGTTCAATTTTTCTTGTTGTGAATTGGATTCTTCTTTAAGTCCGGTGCTCCGACCAGATTAATCCTTAACCTCAAACAAACCTTTCAATCGGAAGTACAACGGCTTTCATTGGATTGTCACTCTCGATTTCTTTGTTGAATTCATTGAGCTGCTCAAGCAACAAATCGATCTTGTACTGCTCCTCAAAAGTGAAGAACAGCACAGATTGTACATTGTCAGTAGAACTGGAGAACCAGTTGTCGATGAGGTTTTCGTGATCATCGGTCTTGAATCCGTTGATGGCTCCACTGCTGAAAGCGTTTATCTTCGCAGTTTTAAAGAGTTTCAACGCTTCTTTCTCAAAGGCTTTGACAGCCGTGACTATTAATAGTTTCATCATATTCTGTTTTTGTATTTGCTTCTTTCGAGATAATAGTAAATAAGTGGCACCGCGAGCAGGGTCAGGAAAGTCGAAAAGATTGTTCCTCCCAGCATTGAAATGGCAAGCCCTTGAAAAATAGGGTCAAATAGCATGACCATGGCACCAATTACAACGGTTCCAGCTGTCAGAAGAATTGGCGTTGTTCGCACGGCACCTGCCTCTATCACGGCTTGTCTCAACGGTATTCCCTCATCCAGCCTCAGATTGATGAAATCCACTAGAAGTACCGAGTTTCGAACCATGATGCCTGCCAAAGCGATCAAACCGATCATGGAAGTCGCTGTGAAATAGGCGCCAAACACCCAGTGTCCGAAAATGATTCCGACGAGTGAGAGCGGGATTGCGATCAACATAACAACGGGTGATCGGAAGGACTGGAACCATCCCACAAGGAGAACGTAAATGATGATGATCACCACGGCAAAAGCCGCACCTAGGTCTCGAAACACCTCGAAAGTGATCTGCCATTCCCCATCCCACTTTACAGTGTAATCCTCGCTGGAATCGGGTTGCTGATTCCATTCTTCGTGAAGCTCATAGCCTGGAGGCATCTCAATTTCTGAGAGTTCGTCAGAAAGGGACATAAGCGCGTATACCGGGCTTTCAAGCTCCCCCGCCATGTCTGCTGTCACGTAAACCACACGACGCTGATTTTTGCGCATGATGTTCTTTTCAATGACGTGTTCTTCCGTTTGGACAAAATCCCTGATCGGGTAGGTGTTGCCATTTTGGGAGAGAATCTTGAATTCCAGGATGTCTGACACGGTTGATTTATCCTTGTCTTCGAACTTGAGGTTGATTCCTATGTCCTGATTGGAACGTTCGCTATAGATTTTTCCAACCGGCTGGTCAGACAAAGAAAGATTCATAGCCTCAACGATTTGCTGCGGGGCAACTCCATTGAGCAGCGCTTTCTCTTTGTCAATCACCAGGCGGTGTTCCTTTTGATCCGCCTCGACCATCCAGTCTACGTCCACAACATCATCTGTGCCTCGCATTTTGCCCTGAAGCTCATTGGCAATCCGAATCTGTTCATCGTAATTTGGACCGTAAACTTCGGCAACCAGGGTTGAAAGGACAGGAGGTCCTGGAGGGACTTCAACGACCTTGACATTGGCTCCGAACTTTTCTCCAATGCGTTGTAGTTCAGGTCGAAAAACCCGGGCAATGAAATGACTTTGTTCGCTCCTGTCACCTTTGTCGGTCAAATTGACCTGTACATCGGCAATGTGGGACCCACGTCGCAGGTCGTAGTGACGAACGAGCCCGTTGAAAGTGATGGGAGAAGCTGTTCCTACATAGGTTTGATAATCCAGAACATAGTCACTGTTTTTAAGATACTGGGCCAATTCCTTGGCGACCATATCGGTTCTCTCCAGGGTAGTTCCTTCCGGCATGTCTATAATGACTTGAAATTCATTTTTGTTGTCGAACGGAAGCATTTTCACCGCCACCGTCTTGGTCAAAAACATGCCCATTGCGCCCAGTAGCATCACTATGTTGATGCCAAAAAATGCAATTCTGTGCCATTTGTTGTCCAGGAGCGGGTCTATGGTCCTTTTGTAAAAGCTGAAAATTTTTGAGGTTTCCAGCGACTGTTCCTTGTGTTGTCTTTCTGCACCCTCATTCTCTTTGCCTTCATCTTTTTTGTCTTTTTCCCTCAAAAAGATATATCCCAGATAGGGAGTTATTGTGAGTGCCACAAACAGGGAGATGAGCATTGCGATGGACGCTCCAATGGGCATCGGGCTCATATAAGGACCCATTAGCCCCGACACAAATGCCATAGGAAGCACAGCGGCGATAACTGTGAAAGTAGCCAATATAGTAGGATTACCCACTTCATTTATCGCATAGATGGCAGCCTGTTTGAAAGGGAGTCTTTTCATTTTAAAATGACGGTGCATATTCTCGGCGATGATGATCGAGTCATCCACCACAATACCCGTTACAAACACCAGGGCGAACAATGTTATCCGGTTCAGGGTGTAATCCATGAAGTAGTAACTGAACAAGGTGAGGGCGAAAGTGACTGGTACAGATAGAAAGACCACCAGTCCACCGCGCCATCCCATCGCGAGCATCACGACAAGGGAAACCGAAACAATCGCTATGATGAGGTGGCTCAAAAGCTCTGAGACCTTATGCGAGGCCGTCTCCCCATAATTCCTCGAAACAGTTACATTGACTTCGTTCGGGATGAGCTCTTTTTTCATGTCTTCAATTCTTTCCAGAATCACTTTTGACACTTGCATGGCATCTCCGCCCTTCTGTTTCCCCACGGAAAGAGTAATGGCATTGTACATGCCGGGAAACTCTCCCTGACTCTCCGCATTGGCCTTTCCAAAACCGAAGTCTACATATTCTTTTGGCGATTCAGGCCCATTGCTGACGGTTGCCACCTGTTTGAGGTAAACCGGTTTCATCTCATTGGTGCCTACGATCAGGTTCTTCAGGTCGTCTTCATTTTGAAGAAAGTTCCCTGTATGGACCCTGAATTCCTCGTCCTCTTTGGTCAGTGTTCCCGATGAAGACTGATGGTTGCTGGCCCGAATCGTTTGAGCGACACCCAAAATATCAACCTTGTTCTCGGCCATCTTGTCCTTGTCGAGCAATACGCTGAATTCTCGGCTCCTCCCACCGATGATTTGGGTAATTGCAACTCCATCCACTTTTTCGATCTCGGAATTGACTTCCTGAACAAGCTGCCTTAGCTGGTAGTCGTCGTAATTCTCGCTCCAGAAGGTCAGACCCAAAACAGGTACGTCGTCAATGGCCCTGGTTTTTACAAGGGGAAGTTGGACTCCCTGGGGAATTTGATCCATGTGCTTGATGATCTCATTGTACAATTGCACGAAGGAGCGCTCGATGTCTTCTCCCACATAAAACTGCACGATCAACATTGCCTGCCCGCTCATTGAAGTAGAATACACGTATTCGACACCGGGAAGATTGGCAATGATCTTTTCCAGGGGTTTGGCCACCTTGGATTCCACCTCCAGCGGTGAGGCCCCGGGATATCCCACAAAGACATCGGCAATGGGAACTTCAATCTGCGGCTCTTCTTCTCTTGGAATGAGGAACGAGCTGTAAATTCCGATCAGGAGAAAAATTCCCATCAGCAATACGGTTAGCTTCGATTGTAAAAAGAACGAAGCTATGTTTCCTGCAAAACCTTTTTCCATGATCTTAATCTTGATTGATGACTATTGCGCCGTTGAACAATTTGCCTTCGCTTGAGGCAATGTATTTTTCTTCTTGAGACAACCCGGAAAGCACTTCTACCTGGTCGCCCATGCTTTGACCGAGTTTGAGCCATCTCAGTATCGCGGTACCGGATTCACTGATCGTATAGATCCCGTCAAGCTCTCCTTTTTGAACCAGTGCGCTCTGATCGACGAAAATACCGTTTGAAGCTTCACCCGACACCGGTACCAAAACCGAAACATACATTCCCGAAAAAAGTTTGATGTCTTTACTCTCTTCGAGATCCATTTTTATCAAATATTGCCCTCCAGAGTTTTGAGAGGATCCGCTTACCTCGGATATGTTGCCCTTAAGGGACCTGCCCAGCGATTTTACAATGACTGTCACTTGTTGACCTTTCTCGATGTTCTCAATCGAGCTTTCAGGAACCAAAGCTCGAGCAACGAATTTTCCGGGGGCCTCCAGGCTCATCAGAGTCTGACCGGGTCGGGCCATGTCTCCCATTTTGACAGTTTTCGACGTAATTACTCCCGAAAATGGAGCTCTAATGTGGCTGTAGGCCATCATGGCGTCGATTTCATTTTGGATCTGAAGCGCTCTTTCATAATTCCCCTTTGCGATCTCGTGCTGCAGGGTGATGTCATCCAACTCTTTTTGAGAAGCGCTGTTTTCATTGAAAAGTGCCGTGTATCGTTCCAAGTTTTTCCTGGCAACTTTGAGCTGGGCTTCCGCTTGCATTAAGCCGGCTTGTGCCTGTGCTTTTTTGGCATCGATCTCATCACTGTTGATATCGATCAGGAGCTGACCCTTTCTGACCTGGTCGCCTACTTTTGCGTATACCTTTGACACGTAGCCCATATTCCTGGTGCTCAAACTCGCAAAATGCTCGGGTTCAATGCTTCCGCTTATTGTAAAATAGGCACCTCCCTCAGGTTTGTAGGGTGATTTCAATACAACCTCGATCGGAGAACCGGAATCAATCTGGTTGCTTTTCTCGGACTGGCAACCCGCAAGTATTGAGGTGATTGCCATCAGGATTATAAATGTTCTCATTGGTTTCATGTATTTCGTTGTTAATTTATTTGCTTAAAAATTGAAGGTAGGCCTGGGAGTAATTAAGATTGAAAACAGATTCGTAATAGGCCAGTTCTTTTTCGAGGAACTGTGACTCTGCATGGAGAAGATCCATTGTTTTCTCAAGCCCTTGTTCAAATCGATTCGCAGTAACCCGAAGAGCTTCACGTGATTGCTCAACTGCCAAAGCAGCCAGGGCCATCCTGTTTTGAGACTCAGATCGCTGACGCATGGCCTTGTTGAGTTCCATTTCGCTCTGATCCAGGTATTTTTGCTGTTCCAGCTCTGCCTGCTCCAGAAGAGCTTTCTCCTTGTGGATCTTGCCAATGTTTTTATATCCCCCGAAAAGTTCCCAGGAAAGCTGAATTCCCACAACGTAATTGTTGGCACCAAAGCCGAATATCTCGGAATCATTCCATCCATAAGATGCCATCGCATTGGCCCGGGGCACAAAATTCAGCTTCGAGGAACTGTACATCTTTTTTTGCGCTTCGGCTGCGATTGCATTGGCTTTGATATCCTTTCTGTCGCTATTGAGTTCAATTTGGGAGGCCGACGCGTTATCCACGGGTAAAAGGTCGGATTCAGGGGCCAGATAGGAATTCGCGCCTTTTCCAATAAGGACGCTTAGGTATTCAGATACGTTCTCGGCCTGGCTTCGCGCCGCAAGAATTTGATTGTCTACTTCTCCAAGACGAACCTGCACATTAAGGTAGTCTGAGTTTTGAATCAAGCCTTGTTCCAGGTTGTTGCGAGCCGTTTTCTCATTTTCAGCAGCTGTTTCCCTGGCCTTTTCCAGGACGTCTATGGACTTGTAAGCCAATTGAAGCTGCATATAGGTTTTGGTCACTTCGAGATCTAAATACTCAAGGTATCGCTCTTGTTGGAGATTGGAAACTTCCAATTGAAGGTTGGCGGCTTTGCGCTGCTCCCAACCATCTATGTTGATTATCGGTTGCTGTACCTCAATGCGGGTATTGAAGTTTTCCACATCTCCCGGATCATTCAACACGGCCGGATCAAAATCTGGTGCACTTACGTCTCGTTGAAGAAGTTTAAAACCAAACGCCATCAAAGGGTTGTTCGTGAATGTGCTGGTGTTTGTAACACGAATTTGCGGAAGGAGCACCGCACGCGTCTGTTCGTAATTCGCTTTGGCTGCCGCATATTTCTTTTGGAAAAGCTTTAGGTCCGTATTGTTCGACCTGGCCTGGGTCCTTGCTTCTTCAAGGCTTACAAGGCTCCTTTCCTGAGCATCCGAAGAGCTGAAAGGCAACACGAAACTCATCAGAAGCAATAGTGTTGTCCATTGTTTGTTGATTCTAGGCATGACTTTGATAATTTTTTATGCAAAACTATCTGCGTCGGCTATATGTCAACGTAACTTAGGGTACAGAGAATGTTCTAAAAACCCTTATGCGGACTTTCTTCTTTTCGGAAATCGAATTTTCATGTTCAGTGCCTCAACGCCCAATGAGAATGCGATTGCGAAATATAGATATCCCTTGGGAATGGCACCCACGCGCTGCTTGAAGATCACGGCGTTGGACAAATGCGCACTTTCGGTAACCAGCATAAAACCTATGAGGATTAAAAAGGAGAGAGCAAGCATCTGCACTGTGGGATGCTTGTTGACGAAATTTCCTACCGGAACTGCAAAAATCATCATGATCAAAATGGAAACGATCACCGCAATGACCATAATTGTGAGTGCTCCTTCCAGGCCGTTGGTCATTCCGACAGCCGTCAGCACAGAATCGAATGAGAATACGATATCGACCAGAACAATTTGCAAGATCACTGCTGCCATGCTGGATTTCACTCTTGTCTTCTCTTCAGATTTCTCTTCAATACCCTCCACTTTCTGGTGTATCTCGCGGGTGCTCTTGTAAAGAAGAAAAAAACCTCCTCCAAGAAGGATCAGGCTTTGACCCGATATGGAGGCCTTGAACCACCCCCAATTCACGTTGACAAGCGGGTCTTTCATGGCGATTATGTAGGATACCCCCATAAGAAGAAGTATTCGAAAAATCATTGCCAGCAGAAGACCAATGTTGGTAGCTTTTCTAACCTGGTGCTTGGGTAGTTTTCCCGCGGTTATCGAAATAAAGATGATGTTGTCTATCCCGAGAACGATTTCAAGAAAAGTCAGGGTGAGCAACGCCACCCAGGTGTCAATGTGCGTGAAGATTTCCATAGACAAAAGTATTTTAAAGTTCTATGCATTGAATAAGCCTGACTTAGTCAATTTTATAGGCAGTCCCTTTCTGTTGAAAGTTGGAACCTGAGTAAAAGGCTTTGAATTCGTAGCTGCCACCTGAAATCCTCGTGATTTTTACGTGAAAGTCGGTGCTGTCAAGCAGCGTCTTGGGGTTCTTTTTTCTCAATACGTATTCAAATGGGTCCAGCCATCTTATTAAAAATGTGTCGGTGACCTGCTCGTATGTTTCGATCTGGAGGCTGTCATTTCGAACGGCCACTGAAACCGCTTCGTTATCTTCAAGGATGGTTTTAAACCTGCCTTCTCGAAAATCTTCAACGGATCCTGAAGAGTTCTTTAGACAGGAAGCCAGCAAAAGAGAGAAAAACAGAGCAGAAAGATAACGCATATTTCTATTTGATTAGATTCCAGTGTAAGTCTGAGGCGTAATGGCCTTTAGTTCCTGCTTGATCGCTTCATCGACATCAAGCCCATCGATGAACCTGGCGATCGAATCACGATCGATCCGGGAATTTGTGCGGGTCAGGCCTTTGAGGGCTTCATATGGATTTGGATAGGATTCACGTCTTAAAATAGTCTGTATAGCCTCTGCAGCCACCGCCCAATTGTCCTCCAGGTCTTTTTCAAAGGCTTCCTGGTTGAGCAACAGTTTACCAAGACCCTTAAGCGTCGATTCTATTGCTATGAGGGTATGTCCCATGGGGACGCCGATATTTCTCAGCACAGTGGAGTCTGTCAGGTCTCTCTGAAGTCTTGAGATCGGCAATTTCGCAGCGAGATGTTCGAATATGGCATTTGCGATGCCCAGGTTGCCCTCGCTGTTCTCAAAATCAATGGGGTTTACTTTGTGCGGCATGGCAGAAGATCCCACTTCACCTTTTTTGATTTTCTGTTTGAAGTAATTCATCGAAATGTATTGCCAGACATCCCGATCCAGGTCAATCAATATAGTGTTGATCCTTTTGAGTCCGTCAAAGAAAGCGGCCAAATGATCATAATGCTCTATCTGGGTGGTAGGAAAGGACTGGGTAAGGCCGAGCTTTTTTTCGACAAAATCCATTCCGAATTGTTTCCAGTCTTTCGAGGGATAGGCAATGTGATGTGCGTTAAAGTTGCCTGTAGCCCCTCCGAATTTAGCTGCAAAAGGAACCTGACTCAGCAAGCTCAACTGTTGCCTGAGTCGTTCCACAAAGACCTGAATCTCTTTGCCCAGGCGGGTGGGAGAAGCTGGTTGCCCATGCGTTTTGGCCAGCATGGGCACCGATTTCCAGTCGTCGGCCATGCCTTCAAGGGTATCAATCAGAGCAGTTATCCTTGGCAGGTATACGTTTTCATAAGCTTCTTTCAAAGAAAGCGGTATCGCCGTATTATTGATGTCCTGTGAGGTCAGCCCAAAGTGAATGAATTCTTTGAACTCCTCTAATCCCAACGCGTCAAATCGTGTCTTGAGGAAATACTCGACGGCCTTGACATCGTGATTGGTGACTTTTTCGATTTCTTTGATCTCTTTCGCCTGCTGTGAGTTAAAACTCAAGTAGATGCCTCTCAGTTCCTGAAAACGTTCCTTCTGAAATTTAGATAATTGCGGTATATCATTCTCACACAGGAATATAAAGTATTCTACTTCTACCAAAACTCTATATTTAATAAGTGCCTCTTCCGAGAAATATTCAGCGAGTGCCTCTATCTTGTTTCTGTATCTTCCGTCGATGGGTGATATGGCATTAAGACTGTTGAGATTCATGCGGGATGTGTATTCAGGTGAGGTGCAAAAATAGTTTTTTTTAGTATTTCTTCCTTTTCAGTTTAGAGATTTTATCCATTATTTTTCTCGCTCTTGATTGGTATCCGGTACTTTTACACGGATAGTCTTTATCGATTACTGAATAGAGCTCATCCATGATCCAGTCAGAATTTTGGCCCAATAAAAACAGGGATTCCATGGCGAAAACCTGGGCGGCGATCTTATGCTGCCCGGTCAGCCATTCAAAACTGGCTTCTATGATATTATTTTTCCAAGTGGTCTGGTCTACGGATGGTTCACAAGGGTGGCTATTGCAATGCTGACAGATCAAAGCACATATTTTTGAGATTGGCCTTATGGCGCTTTCTTGATCCAAGACGTTCAAACGTGAAGTGAAATCCAACAGGTAGGGGAGCAGCAGGCGAATTTCGAAGAGGCAAACAAGCTCCAGAACCCAGGCGGATTTGATGCTCTGGTCCTTATTGTTTGAATAAAGGTACTCGATCAAAAACGGTATTAACTCAGGCTGCCTCAGAATCTCTTCAGCTCCCTGGTTCCGGTAAATGCGCTTGGCATTAAGGACAGATTTCAGGATACCCTCCAGGTTCCGGCGATAGAGTTCATCTGTGTTCATAATTCCTACTTTGAGATTCAACTCCCGATGCTTCTGGATCTCTTAAAAAATGCCGATGTCTTGGGACATATTCAAAGGTCAGGTAACAACCTGACTTAAAAATAAAAAATATTCCTACTTTTACGCGTCTTTGGGCTTAAAATAGACAACAATTTTTGTTTTTTTGTGTTATTCTTTAGAAACCCTTTTGCTATGTTGAAAAGACTTTTTTCTTTACTGTTCCTTTTGCAGGCTCTTCTGATTTTCGGACAGAGTTCAGTCAACCAGTTTGACGAGAATGGCGAACGTCACGGGGTCTGGCGAAAGTATTACAACAATAACCGGGTTCGTTACACGGGAACTTTTGACCATGGGAAAGAAGTAGGCGTATTCAAATTCTACTCTGCCTCCAACTCTGACAATCCGGTAATCATAAAAGAATACAGCGACGACAGTGACCTGGCTACAGTGCAGTTTTTCACTCCTTCAGGCGTCCTGGAGAGCGAAGGAAAGATGCGCGGAAAGGAAAGAGAGGGGAAATGGCTTTTTTACCACGAGGATGGCAAATCCATCATGAGTGAAGAGAACTACTCCGACGGAAAACTCAATGGCGAATACAAGACGTTTTATCCCACGGGAGAACCCACAGAGATTGCGTACTACAAAAACGGGCTGCTTCATGGAAACTACAAGAAGTATTCCATCAAGGGTTTCCTCTACCAGGACTTCAACTACGCCGAGGGGAAATTGAATGGGATGGCCGTTTACTACAGTCGAAAAACCGGTGACCTCATTAAAAAAGGACCCTTTAAAGACGATCAGCGCGTGGGTACCTGGGAGAATTACGTGGACGGAGAACTCGTCAGTACAGAGCAGCCTGCTCTTAAACCCGAAAAGAACTGAATCATCCTCAATTTCGTATCTTTGCCGTCTGAAAAATGACGACAATGAAAAGAGTGATCGTGGGTCTTTCAGGCGGTGTTGACTCCAGTGTTGCTGCCTACCTTTTGAAAGAACAAGGATATGAAGTGATCGGCTTGTTTATGAAAAACTGGCACGATGACTCGGTCACGATCTCAAAAGAGTGTCCCTGGCTCGAGGACAGCAACGATGCCATGTTGGTTGCCGAAAAGCTGGGAATCCCATTCCAGGTAGTCGACCTCAGCGAACAATACAAGGAACGCATCGTCGATTACATGTTTCGAGAATACGAAGAGGGAAGGACCCCGAATCCGGATGTTCTATGCAACCGGGAGATCAAATTTGATGTCTTCATGGAAATCGCCCTGAACTTGAAAGCGGACTTTGTGGCTACGGGTCATTATGCGCGAAAAGCAGAATTCGACTCCAATGGACGCAAGATCTATCGTCTGTTGTCGGGAAAAGACCAGAATAAGGACCAATCTTATTTTTTATGCCAGCTGTCGCAGGAACAACTTGCAAAATCCTTGTTTCCCATAGGTGAGCTTACCAAAGCAGAGGTTAGGCAGATAGCTTCCGATCTCAACTTAGTGACGGCCGGGAAGAAAGACTCACAGGGCTTGTGTTTCGTGGGAAAGGTCAAACTTCCTGAATTTCTTCAACAAAAACTGAGTCCTAAGGAGGGTGTGATTATTCAAATTCCCGGAGATTCTGAGTTATACGAAAGTGAAATACCTGATTTTGATTCTCGTGAGGAGGAATTGCGCTTTTTGAGTAGAAAGTTCAAGTATAAACAGAATGACGGAAAGGTTGTGGGAACCCACCAGGGGGCTCACTATT
>JAUIKV010000232.1 GCA_030430615.1 Bacteroidia bacterium | reverse complement strand
AATGCACAGCAGGTGAGTCCATTTCTATGACCTGGTGAATTTTTTGTGCCATTTTGATCGGGTCTCCCCCCTTATCAACATGGCTGTCCATAAGCTCCAGACTTTTTTGATACACCTGCTTATACGCCGAATTATCAAAAAGCGGCGCATGGTAACGACCGGCAGCTATGTTGGTTGAAAAATCCCCCGGTGCGATATTGGTCACCACTATTCCGAATCCTTTGAGCTCCATACGGGCGCTTTCGGTGATCAGCTCAAGGGCGCCTTTTGTAGCTGAGTAGATTCCCCGAAACGGAAGTCCCATATATCCTGCAATGGAAGTTATGTTGATGATCAAACCGCATTTCTGCTTGCGCATAGAGGGAATCACCGCCTTCATGACCTCAATTGGACCAAAAAAATTCGTGTCAAAAACACGCTTCATTTCTTCCGTCGGGGTGTCTTCCAAAGGGCCGGTTATCCCCATTCCCGCATTGTTGATCAGCACATCTATTCTCCCCTCCTCGGCTAAAATGCCTTCGACGGCTTTTCTAATGGATTCCGTGTCACAAACATCCATGGGCAATAGAGAATAACTCCTCTTGGCCCTTTTTGGATTTCGACCGGTCCCGTACACCTTGAAACCTCTTTCTGCCAGATATTCGGCTGTAACCTTTCCTATCCCTGAAGAGGCACCGGTTATGAAGACGACTTGTTTCCTGGCTGACAACATGCTACAAAGAAAATGATTTTTTCAGGAAATCGGGAAGAGATGCAGGAAAATGAAGGGCACAAAAAATGGCAAGCTACCTACATCACACCGCTACAACCTAATACCTTTGCTGCGTTCCCGCCCTGGAGGATTCAAAGGGAGCTGGTTGTGCAGGACTTGCCTCTGCAAAAATACTATCCTTTTGCAACATAGCAAGCATTTTTGTGTAACTTTTTAAACGTTCCGTATACTAACAGGCAGATTCGTTTTATTAGCTATATTTGTTCTAACCTTAATCAAACTATTATGGAAAATCAACCAACCGTGTCTCGAAAGAGCATCATGATCAATTATGGAGTACTGTTCGGATTCGCCAGCATAATCACGCAACTTCTCATCTATGTTTTCGGTGACATTTACAAGCCTCACTGGGGTTTTATCGTGCTGTCTGTGGCTGTGACCGCCGTTTTCATTGTTTTAGGGATAAAAAAAGTCAAAGATACCCAGGATGGATTTCTGTCCATGGGAGATGCGATCAAAACCGGTTTGGGAATCGCTTTGATTTCTTCCATTATCTACAGTATATACCTGGTTATATTTCAGCACTTGATCGAACCTTCCTATTTTGACAATCTGGCCCTGTTACAGGAGCAGACCATTATAGAGCAAAATCCACAAATGACGGATGAGCAGCTCGAGCAGGCAAAGGGCTTTGCCGCCATGTTCAATAGCTCCGGAGTCAATGTGGCCATAACCATTGTATTCAGTTTGTTTCTGGGCTTGATCATATCCTTCTTCAGCGGCCTGATCATGAAGAAATCTGAAATGTAAAAAATCTATTTATGGATATATCCATCGTCGTTCCTCTGCTGAATGAGGAAGAATCGATACAAGAACTCTATGATTGGATCGCACGTGTAATGCGATCCAATCATTTTTCTTATGAAATCATCTTTGTCGACGATGGCAGTGACGATGGTTCCTGGCAAGTGATCCGAGACCTGTCCAGAAAGCACCCCGAGGTAAAAGCCCTGAAGTTCCATCTGAATTACGGCAAATCACAAGCTCTCAACGCTGCTTTCAAAGAGGTGCAGGGAGACGTGGTCATAACCATGGACGCCGATCTGCAGGACAACCCGGAAGAGATACCCGAGTTGTTCAGCATGATCCGGGATGAAGGCTATGACCTGGTGTCGGGATGGAAGAAAAAGAGGTACGATTCGAAAATACGGAAGAACCTTCCGTCTAAGCTTTTCAATGCAGCTGCGCGAAAAACTTCGGGGCTGAAGCTTCACGATTTCAACTGTGGCCTGAAAGCTTACAGGATGGAAGTGGTCAAAAATGTAGATGTCTACGGGGAAATGCATCGCTACATACCTGTACTGGCCAAAAATGCGGGTTTCAGCAAAATCGGTGAAAAAGTGGTGCAGCACCAGGCGAGAAAATACGGAACCACCAAATTTGGGATGGACCGGTTCATAAATGGGTTTCTGGATTTGATCACCATTAACTTCCTGGCCCGTTTCGGCAAGAGGCCAATGCACCTTTTCGGGCTTCTGGGAACCCTGATGTTCGTCCTTGGATTTGGAGCTTCTCTCTACATAGGGATCGTAAAGATCCTGAAATTGTACTGGAAAGAACCTACGATTCTGGTCACCGACAATCCCTGGTTCTATATCGCCCTTAGCTGCATGATAATTGGTTCACAGTTTTTCCTGACGGGATTCCTGGGGGAATTGATCCTGCGTTCCAAGAAAAAGCCGAATCGCTACAAGATTCGGGAAACGCTTAATCTGAGCCTGGGGCAAGGCAGCAAAAGCCTTAAATAGCGGTTAGAAGCCTGGCCCGAATTCATCCGAAAAAGTTATCTTTGAAGCACTAAACCTCATTAGAAAATGAACAGCGAAGACATTATCCGCAAAGCCAGGCTCTGGGTTGCAGAGCCGTTTGATCTGGAAACTCAGAACGAGATTGAGCAATTGATTGAAGAGGGTTCCAAGGAACTCACCGACCGATTCTACAAAGATTTGGAATTCGGAACAGGAGGCATGCGCGGAACCATGGGAGCCGGGACCAACCGAATCAACAAATACACTCTGGGAAAAAACACCCAGGGCCTCTCGAACTACCTGAACAAGAACTTCCCAGACAAGCAGCCCAGCGTTGCGATTGCCTATGACTGCAGGCACAACAGCAAGACTTTTGCCCGTTCTGTGGCAGAAGTGTTCTCTGCGAACGGGATCAAAGTCTTTTTGTTCGAAGATCTAAGACCGACACCGGAGCTTTCATATGCAGTTCGGGAACTCGGTTGTGATTCCGGAATTGTTTTGACAGCGTCGCACAATCCACCAGAATACAACGGCTATAAAGTCTATTTCAACGATGGAGGACAGATCATACCTCCCCAGGATGGAGATATCATACAAGAGATCAATTCGGTCAAGTTCGAAGACATTAAGTTCGAGCCTAACCCGTCACTGATAGAGATCATAGGAGAAGAGATAGACGCAAAATTTGCCAAAGCCTCAGTTGCGAATTCGACTTCTCCGGATACAAAAGGGCGTGACAAACTCAAAATCGTTTTCACTTCGTTGCACGGAACCTCTATAACCATGGTACCCCGTGCCTTGGAACTTGCGGGTTTTAGCGATGTGCACATCGTTGAGGAGCAGCGAGAGCCCAACGGTGATTTTCCAACCGTAGCATCTCCGAACCCGGAAGAGCCGGCGGCACTCCAGATGGCCACGGATCTGGCAGAGGAGATCGGAGCGGACATAGTCATCGGAACGGACCCTGACTGCGATCGATTGGGAATAGCCGTCCGGGACACGGAAGGCAAGCTGGTCCTGCTCAACGGAAACCAGACCTTTGTTATTCTTGTGGATGCCTTGTTAAAAGACTGGGCGGCCCAGGGACGGATCGACGGAAAGCAATTCGTTGGATCGACCATTGTGTCGACACCCATGATCATAAAGCTCGCTGAAAGTTACGGCGTGAAAACCAAGGTGGGTCTGACCGGCTTCAAATGGATTGCCAAGATGATTCGGGAGGCTGAAGGCAAGGAAGAATTCATAGGTGGTGGCGAAGAGAGCTTTGGCTTCATGGTGGGAGATTTTGTCAGAGACAAAGATGCTGTTTCAAGCACGGTTCTCGCCTGCGAGATAGCAGCGAGGGCAAAAAGCCAGAACACCACGCTTTACAAAGAGCTGCTGGAGCTTTACCTGAAGCATGGCTTCTACAAAGAGCATCTGATCTCAGTGGTTAAGAAAGGCGTGGAAGGAGCTCAGGAGATCAAGCAGATGATGATCGACATGAGGAACAATCCGGTTCACGAGATTCACGGAGAGCCTGTGAAATATCTGTTCGACTATGAATCATCTATTTGCAAGGACCTCATTTCAGGAGAACAGCATAAAATAGATCTGCCAAAATCCAACGTGTTGATTTACGAAACCACAGAAGGAACCCGAATGGCAGCCCGTCCGAGCGGAACGGAACCCAAAATCAAATTCTATTTCAGCGTCAATGGTCCGATGAACAGCCTGGAAGATGCCAAAGAGGCAGAGTCTCGTCTCGATCAGAAAATCAGAGACATAATCAGGGAGTTCAATCTTTAGGGATGAGCAGAACGAGGACGGACAAAATATGAGCTATTTCAGGAAAATTATGCGTTTTGC
>JAUIKV010000231.1 GCA_030430615.1 Bacteroidia bacterium | reverse complement strand
GTTTTATATAGTCAATCCAGGCATCTCTCTTGGCTTGTGACACTGTTCTTTTCGCTTCTTTTTCAAGTGCCTCAAGCTCCTCAACTCCTTCTACAAATTTCAGAAGCTCACCGTTGGCATCTTCCAGCTCAAACTGAAGGATCCAGTCACGCATTTTAAGGATGCCGTCGTGTTCCTGCTCCCACTTGAGCCTCTCCGGACTTTTGTAGCGTTCATGAGAGCCTGATGTGGAGTGGCCCTGCGGTTGAGTGAGGCCTTTCACATGGATCAGAACGGGCACGTGCTCTTCACGAGCTATTTTCCCAGCTCTCTGGTAGACATCGACCAGTCGGGTGTAATCCCAGCCGTCGACGACGAAGATTTCAAATCCCGGCCCTTCTTCTTCTCGCTGGAAGCCTTTGAGAATCTCAGAGATGTCCTGTTTGGTGGTTTGATATTTAGAATGAACCGAAATGCCATAATCGTCGTCCCAGATGCTGATCACCATGGGAATTTCGAGTACGCCGGCCGCGTTGATAGCTTCGAAGAATGGTCCCTCTGAGGTGCTGGCGTTGCCTATGGTTCCCCAGGCAACCTCATTTCCGTTATTGGAAAACTGATGCTCCTTGTCGAGGCCCTCGATGGCCCTGAATTTTTTTGAGGCTTCAGCCAGACCGACCAAACGGGGCATTTGTCCGGCGGTTGGTGAGATGTCTGAACTGACATTGTATTGTTCGCTAAGCTTCTTCCAGCTTCCGTCCTCGTTAATCGAATGGGTCGCAAAGTGACCGTTCATTTGACGTCCGGCTGAGAAGGGGTCAACCTCTATGTCAGGATGGGCATAAAGACTTGCAAAGAAGTGTTTGGGATCGTATTTCCCGATGGCCATCATAAAGGTCTGGTCGCGGTAGTAGCCAGAGCGCCAGTCGCCTGGCTTGAAGGCCTTGGCCATGGCAAGCTGAGGTATTTCCTTGCCACCCCCGAAGATTCCGAATTTGGCCTTTCCGGTCAGGACCTCGCGCCTTCCAAGAAGACTGCATTCTCGGCTAATCAGGGCTGTTTTGTAATCAGTAAGGACTTCGTTTTTAAATTCTTGAAAAGATAATTTTTTCTGGTTTTCGGTAACCTTATCGATCATAATTTACAAGCCTTTGGGAATGTTGCGAAGATATGAAAAAAAAGACAATTCTTTTGTCCTAATAGAACCCTCGCTTAACCAGGTTATAGATTCTCTCGATATCGATAGTCAGTACGAAACGGATGCGTGAGGCGTAGTCAGAGAATCCCGGTTCGAAACCCAGAGAGGATTGAATCGGAAAGTAAACTTCGACGAAATTGGGCACGAAATTGAGACGGATTCCGCTGTCGTATCGAAACTGGGCTGTTTCATTCCTGTTCTTGAAGAATCCCGCATCGGCATAGACCTCCACCCAACGCCAGATGCTCGCGCTGGCATTGGTCGTTAGCATCCACTCGTTGGCAAACTGGTCCGGAAAGATCGTTTTGAAGCCTCCCTCCGCGATAATGGTCTGCTGGCTTAAGAACCCCGAGTCTTCTGACCTGCCAAGGTATTCCAGATCAAACATGTAATCGCTCGGGCGGTCCAGGGCAAAACTGAAAAAATCCGTTTCTGTCTCGTTGTGAAAAAATGTGCCGAAGAAGAGTCGCAGGTCATAGTGGCGATTGAATCGGGTCAGCTTTCGATACCTCACATCCACGGAGAACTTGCTGAAGTCTTTCTCAAACTGCAAATCTGCAAAATACCTCAGGTCTTTGATGATGTCCGGTCGGCTGTAACCATACCTCAAGTTGAATACATTGTATTTGAAGGTCTCATCGGGTACAGCATCAGGAGGGAGCTCCTTGTCCACCGAAACGACCCGAGCAACGAGAGATCTGCCCCCTACATCTCTCAAGCTGTTTCGCTTGAAGTCAATACGAAGAAAGGGGTAAATTTTATTGAAAGCCAGGTCATTGTCATAGTGAAAACGACTTGCGGAAATGCCTGCCCGATAACGGTAGACCCCTGTTTCTTCAGGCAAATGCTCATAGGCCAGTGAGAAGGAGCCCAACAAGCTGTTGCTCTTGAAACCGTAGACCGGGGATGCCGAAAAGAGCCAGGTCTTTTTGAAAAGGGCCTGGTTGTAAAAGGTAGGCCCGAGAAGCACCCCATCGTAAAAATTATAATTGAAATAGGGTTTGTAGAACACCTGGTTGTAGTAGGGGTCTTCAATGTCCCGATAAAATCGAAATCTCAGAGGTTTGTTGAACAACGAAGGATTGAGCTTCTTCCAATTGTTTCTCAGGTTGTTCTCCGGATACAAGAACTCATAGTTCAAGCTGAGTCGGTCAATACCCTGCCTGGATAGTGTTATTGTGTCCTGATCGGGAATGCCCTCCAGCCATTCTTTGAATTTAACCTCCTTCTTGTCTATTCCATAGATGGTGAGTGGTGCCGAATAACCCGTTTTGTTCTTCAGGACTACCTCTACAGAGTCTCCCTTGATCTCTGTTTTTTTGATGGTATAATCAATCTTTTTGGTCGTGTTGACATAATCGTCAAAGAACCAGCTCAGATCTTTATCTGTCTTATTCTTCACCAGGTTTTCGAAGTCGCGGGTATGGCTGAGTTTCGTGTTGTGATCGTGATAATACTCTTTCAGTGATTTCTTCAGGATGCTGTCCTGCAGGTAAGTCTCGAGATAGCGCAAGCCGAGCCCCGCTTTATATCGATTGACAAGTTTCAGGTTCAGGTTCGACAACGAATCCGAACGCGTGCTCAGAGACTGGTCCAGGACCTTTCGTGTGGTAAATTGCAGAACGAAGGGGTATTTACCATTGAAATCCAGTTGTGCGATGCTGTATCTTCGAATGCCCCATTTCTTGGAAACGTTACCTATGGCTTTGACCTCGGGATAGTAGTGGCTTACATACTCCATCATCAGATAGATTTGTATCCCGTCAGGGAGCCAGTTCTCGGTTCGGTCATTGACGAGAATCGTGTTGTCGATAAACCGTTCGGACATGGCTTTGAACATCTTGATGTCCCACTCGAAAATGTCAGAAAACGGGTTCATCGATTTGGGCAGCTGGTTGAATCCGTAGACGGGGTTCTTCTGGTAAGTCGTTCGGTTGACCAGGATTTTTTCGTATGGGAAGTCGCCCAGGTAATTTTCGATAAAATCAATTTGTCTCTGAAGCACGTCACCTTTGAGGTTTTCAGTCAGGTTTTTGCTTTTCAGGTTGGTTTGCACCTCCAGGTCCCTAAGTTGATAGGTCGAAAAGTCATTCTGGTACTGAATGTTGACTTCCACCTCAAGCTGACCCTTTTCTTTCATGATATAGTCCACATGATCTTCTCCGATCACAGCTTCCGTAAGGAGATTCGAATGCAAAGTGAAGCCAATTGGAATCTGGAATTGCAATTCGTAGTCGGTTGGCTCCATGAAATAGTCATCCATGTTCAGGTTGCTGTACAGGTTCCATTGACCGTTGAATACTGCGGGTGTGATGTACCAGTATCTCAGATTGTAGTTGATTCCGTCATGTCCGTAGCGGGTGAAGCGATCGCTGGGCACCTTGACCTCGTAATCAAGGTCCAGGACAACCGAGGCTCCCGGCTGCAGGGACTCTTTCAATTTTATCCAGATCAGGTCTTGTTTGTCATCTACCTCTCCAAAGGATACGATCTCCTGATTGCACAATAGACGATTCACTTTGGAATATCCCCTGTCTGACTTCTTCGAAAAGTAAAAGCTTCTGTTGTAGTCTTCCAACAGACGCTTTGCCAAAGGAGTATTTCTATCCTTGTAGGCATTGGCCCAGTTGAGAAGGTAGATGGAATCCAGCGGAGTTTCCGATCTGTTGTAAAAGACAATTTCCTGCTGGATGAGAATACGGTGATCCTCGATCAACAGGGCATCCATGGATATTCTGTTACTCTGCGCGTGGAGCCAGGCTTGTGCGAAAAGCAAGAGGATTGCTATGATCTTTGTCTTACCCAATCAAATGGCGTTAGGTAGTTAAATGGCAGAATCAGAAATTCGGACTCAGCAGGTGTTTGTTGTAGAAAGTGTTGATGATTTCAACCACCTCTTCAGCGGTGTCGACGATGTGAAACAGGTCGAGGTCAGACTCGCTGATGTTTCCCTGTTGCTCCAGGAGAACCTTTTTGATCCAGTCGAGCATTCCGTTCCAGAATTCAGACCCCACCAGTACGATCGGGAACTTTCCTATTTTGTGGGTTTGGATCAGGGTGATCGCTTCAAACAATTCGTCCAGTGTTCCGAATCCGCCCGGCATAGCCACAAATCCCTGGGCATATTTTACGAACATGACCTTTCGGACGAAAAAATAATCGAACTCCAGGTTCTTGTCCCGATCGATGAAGGGGTTGTCCTTT
>JAUIKV010000230.1 GCA_030430615.1 Bacteroidia bacterium | reverse complement strand
GAAGAGCATTTGATCTGTTCTCAAGTAAATACGGATCATGGAACAATTAACAGGATTGTATTCACTTTTGCCGATGACCAGCTCAAGTATATAGAAGCAAGAGGGAATGCAATCAAAGTTTTAACCAATGGACTTACGGACACGGCAAGAACCTATCTCGATTATGATGTATATGTCGAAGAAAAATTATTCTTGAAGAAAGAAGAAGATGCTGCCTGGATAATGACTGAAGAAGCAATGCATGTCAATTTGTTCGCTTGGGAGAATCCATACCTAAATCCAGAAATCAAGGATGAAAGAAATCCTAGATTTTCCCATGAAATACCAAAGTTCATTAAAATGGGTGCATCTCTAGATGAATTAAAACCGGAGTTGGAATCCCAAAGTGATTTTACAAGTATGGAAGAGTTGGATGGAACGGATCCAAATGCTCAATTACAGATCAACTGTTTCGGGGTTGATTATCTAGGCTTTCCAAGAAAAATCGAAGCTCGTTTTGGAAACAGTGTTTTGAATGTAGTCTGGATATTGACCGGAAAAGGAGAAGAAGACCGAATTAGAGAGGCTTTGATTGCGGAGTTTGGGAACCCCATTTTTGTCACAGATGACTGGGAAATTTTTAATGATTGGCAAGTGGGTTTGAGAAAGGACAAACCCGAAGTATTGTTAATGGAAAAGAGCATTGGTTTAGGGTATAAAACAAGTTATTTTAAACAATGAGAATAACCGTCAAGTGAATTGGGAGGGATTAGCTACGCTGGTCCCTAGTGTCTCCCGTCCTGCAAATAGAATCTGCAAATTGCCTGGCAGCAATTTTACATCTTCTCACAAAAAAAGACGCTCGAGCAAGCTCGGCGTCTTTTTTTATTTCAAATCTGTTTTTTCAGATTCTATTTGATCGTGGAGATGGAGGGACTCGAACCCTCGTCCAAACAAGCAACCTGCGTACTTTCTACATGCTTAGTTTTTATTTGGTTTTCGTCTTGAAGCCGACTAAAAACAATCTACTTCAAGCTTAGTTTCTTAAATTTCGAGAGACCGCCGAAACTTCGGTTTCTCTAGGTTTACTTTTACGATGCCTCTAAACAGAACGCCGTTAACCAAGGCTTTCCAGAGACATTTAGCTTTCCCGCCTGGCGGGACTAGGCTCGATCTTACTGTGATTCAGATTAAGCAGCTAAAGCGTAGTTATCTTCGCCGTTTATAGTTTTGAAATCGATTTTACGAGTGCAATTTCATGGCTCGACATGCTTATACTCAGACTGATCTCGCTGTCAAAACCAGTCATCCCCATATTTTAAAGAACGTAACCCGGCAAATGTATGAAATTCGGGCGATTTCTTGTGCATTTATACTTTTCAAGATACCTTAGCGCAAAGACCGTACCAAATGAAATTTGCCTTAATTCGCGAAAGAAAGAACCCGCCTGATCGAAGGGTGGTGCTTACACCCGAAGCCTGCCGGGAATTGTTGGAGACCTATCCTCAGATGGAGATCACAGTGGAATCCAGCCCGAACCGAACCTTTTCGGATCGGGAATACAAGAACAAAGGAATTACTGTGACTGAAGATGTCTCTGAAGCCCAGGTTATGTTGGGTGTCAAAGAGGTTCCCATCGAGGCGCTTATTCCGGATAAGAAGTACTTTTTTTTCTCACATACCATCAAGGAACAACCTTACAACAGGGATCTGCTCAGGGCCATTTTGGACAAAAACATTGAGCTTTACGATCACGAGGTGATTACCGATGCCAGGGAAATCCGATTGGTGGCCTTCGGGCGCTATGCGGGGATTGTAGGCGCCTACAATGGAATACGGGCTTATGGCCTGAAAACCGGGGGCTTTGATCTGCCAAAGGCCGAAAGCCTCAAAGACCAGCAGGAACTCATCTCGGAGCTCAAGAAGGTCAATCTGCCGGCCATGAAGATCGTTCTTACGGGCAAAGGCAGAGTAAGCAATGGAGCCAAGGAGATGCTCGACGGCATGGGTCTCAGGGAAGTCGGCTTTGAAGCCTACCTGAACGAAGATTTTGACGAGGCAGTTTACACCCAGATCGATGTTTTGGAATACAATCGTCGCAAGGATGGTCGCGTCATTGACATGTATGACTTTTTCGATCATCCGCAGGAGTACGAGGGCGACTTTTTTCGCTTTGCAAAGGTAAGTGACCTGTACATTGCGGGTCACTTTTACGCATCAGGCGCGCCTTTTATCTTCACGCGCGAGGAGGCTAAATCCAGGGACTTCAAAATCTCGGTTGTGGCCGACATCAGTTGTGACATCGACGGACCAGTGGCCTCGACCCTGCGAGCCTCCACTATTGCGGATCCGGTTTACGGTTACGATCCGAAGTCAGAGTCGGAGGTTTCATATAAACAGCCGGGTGCAATTGCCGTTATGGCGGTTGACAATCTGCCCAATGAACTCCCCCGGGATGCTTCCAAAGGATTCAGCGAAAACTTTGTCAGGCACGTAATTCCCTCGTTTTTCAACGGAGACAAAGAAGGGATTCTGCAACGGGCACGTATGACCCAAAACGGCAAACTCACGGAGAGGTACTCTTACCTTCAGGCTTACGTTGACGGCGAGCAATGAGCCCGAATCCGATGGGCACAACCGAGAATCCGACAATCAGGAAGATCCACGGTGAATTTTTCAAGAAGAAAGCGAGCACGCCCAGAAGGATAAGAATTGAGGCAAAATAGATCAGTCTGCTGGTCACAAACCGATTCAGGTTTAAAAGGATCAACCCATATAGAAAAAGGGAAACCGGAACGGTCAGAGCGACGAGATTCTGAGTCATTAGCAAAAAGAGGATGATCCATCCGATAAAGGAAGGGATCAAAAAATTGAACCGTTTCTTGAAACTGATCGGGACCTTGCTTCTGCGAGCCAAGATATAGGCAGTCACCACGGAGATCAGGAAAACGATCACAGCCAGGGCAAACAAAAGGATTTGAAAAAGGTTGATCGGCAGAACATTCGCGCCCATTTCACCGAAATTGTACTGGAAGACAAGTTGCCGGGCCAGCAGTATGCCGAGCAAGGCATAAATTCCGGAATAGATAAAAATCTTTGACCGATAGTCCACGGGTAGAATTTGAGTGAAAAAAGTAATGAAAATAATTCAAAAACAGGGCTGGAAAAAATAAATTCGACAAGTTCGGATCGAAAAATGCCATGAATGCAGGGAAGAGGAAATCTAAAAAAAATGTTAACGGGTCATTGTTAATAATTAAAAATTCTTCAAAAAAAAACCAAGGCGATTTATGCTAATTTTAACTCGCCAAACAAATCCTATAATTTCAAAATAATCATGGTGGAGGAAACGATAATTAAAGAGGGGTATACCTATGAGGAAGTTTTAACTAGTTCATTATCATACTTTAAGGGTGATGAGTTGGCTGCAACTACCTGGATCAACAAGTATGCCCTCAAGAAAAGTGACGGTACTTTTCTTGAAAAGAATCCGGATGACATGCACAAGCGCATGGCCAGGGAATTTGCAAAAATTGAAGACAGGTACAACCCGGAAAGAAAGAAGCTCGAAGGACAATCCGAGTACGGTTTGAAAAGATCAAAGCTGAATGAGAAAAAGATTTATCAGCTCTTCAAGGATTTTAAATACGTGATCCCCCAGGGAAGCGTCATGTTTGGTCTTGGTAACAACGAGATCATCGCCTCCCTTTCCAACTGCGTCGTGATTCCTCCTGTACTTGATTCCTATGGGGGCATCTTCTACACGGATCAACAGATGGCCCAGCTTTTCAAAAGACGCTGTGGAGTGGGTGTTGACCTCTCAGGTCTCAGACCCAAGAATGCCCAGGTTTCAAATGCCGCCGGAACCACCACCGGCGCCGTATCTTTTATGAATCGCTTTTCTGCCACAACACGGGAAGTTGCACAAAATGGCAGGAGAGGGGCCTTGATGATGACCATGGATATCGCTCATCCTGACATAGAAGATTTTGTCACGATCAAGCAGGACCTGACCAAGGTGACCGGTGCCAATATTTCTATTCGCCTGTCCGACGAGTTCATGGAAGCCGTTGAAAAGGGAGGAAAATTCACATTGCGCTGGCCAATAGACTCAAAGGAACCCAAGTACACCCGGGAGATCGACGCCAAGCCTTTGTGGGACACCATCATCAAAAGCGCGAGAAACACGGCAGAACCCGGCCTTATTTTTTGGGATCGTCAGCACAAATACTCGACCTCATCGATGTATCCCGGATTCAAGAATTCATCCACCAACCCATGCTCGGAGATTGCCATGCAGGGAGGAGACAGTTGTCGACTGATCGCGATCAACCTGTACAGTTTTGTTGAGCATCCTTTTACCAAAAAGGCCAAATTCAACTACAAGAAATTCTACGAGGTGGTCTATGAGACCCAGCGCCTGATGGATGACCTGGTGGATCTT
>JAUIKV010000229.1 GCA_030430615.1 Bacteroidia bacterium | reverse complement strand
TCCTCAACCGAAAAATCACTGCGATCCGTTAAAATAACTGAGGAATGATCTTTAAAAATTACATACATTTGTAGCATGGTTTTTGACAAAAATACAGCAAAAAAAACAGCCGAATTGCTTTTGACCATCAAGGCAATTAAACTGAGCCCCGAAGACCCGTTTCAATGGGCTTCAGGCTGGAAATCCCCCATCTATTGTGACAATCGGATCACCCTGTCGTACGTGATGATCAGAAACTTTATCCGTGAGAATCTGTCGAAGATCATTCTGGAAAAGCACGGTCAGCCTGATGTTATAGCCGGGGTGGCGACGGGTGCCATCGCTATTGGGGTTTTAGTGGCGCAGGAACTGGGAGTTCCGTTTATATATGTACGCCCCGAACCCAAGACGCACGGTCGTAAAAATCAAATCGAAGGCTTTCTCGACAACGGTCAGAATGTAGTGGTCGTTGAAGACCTCATAAGCACCGGAAAAAGCAGTCTAAATGCGGTGGAGGCACTCAGAGAAGCTGGGGCAAGAGTAAAGGGCATGGTGGCAATCTTTAGTTACGGCTTTGACCTCGCCACATCCAATTTTGCAGAGGCCCGGGTCGATCTGACAACGCTCAGTGATTATGAGAATCTGCTCGATCAGGCGCTTCACACGAATTTTATCGACAATAAACAATTAAAAACCCTGCAGACCTGGCGAGAAGACCCGGGAAACTGGGACATATCTTAAATCAGAGTTAGTGTAATTCCATGAATTTAGAAAGTCCGAAAATAACAGTCAACAAGTCGAGCAAGGAGCTCTTTGACTATTTGTCCAAGGTTGAGAATTTCGAAAGCATCATGCCCGAGAACACGGATAAATTCGAAGCTCGTGAAGACTCTTTTGTTTTCGCCCTCAAAGGCATGCCCGAGATAAAACTTCGAATGATGGAGGGAGAGGCTCCTAAAAAAGTGGTTCTCGGATCAGCCAGCGAAAAATTTCCCTTTTCACTGACGGCCGACATCCAGGAGCTCGAAGAAGGCAAATGTGAAGCTCAGCTTTTGTTCTCCGGAGAGTTCAATCCCATGGTGGCGATGATGGTCAAAAACCCCTTACAGCGATTTATCGACACGCTCATTGAGAACATAGGGAAAAACTGACAGATTTTTTAATCTGCCTTTTCGATTTCAAAGATATTCGATTTCTTTAAAAGAATAGAATGCCTGACTTCCGTCCTCTTTGCGAAGTACGAGCAGTCCCTTGTCGGTAGTACCCGTTATTTCCGCTAAAAAGGGTTGACCTGTCGGCACACGAAACATATGAGGCGCATTTCTGCGATACATGTGCTCTGTATAATTTGTTCTCAAGGTCTCGTACTGACCCGTTTCAATCAATCCAATCTCCGCCTTGATGCAATCAACCAGTGTTTTCAGGATGGCATTCAGATCGTAATGGTTTTGGGTACGCTGTTTCATGGACACCGCATCGGGCAAGTAGGACGGAAACTCCTCTTGATTCACATTCAGACCGATTCCGACAATGCTGTGGGTGATTCTGTCACTGACCAAGGAATTCTCAATGAGGATACCCGCCAATTTTGATGAACCTGACATAATGTCGTTTGGCCATTTCACCTTGAGTCTAGGTATATCAAAGGCTTTCATGGCCCTGAAAATACCTTGGGAAACTGCGCAATTCAACAGAAACTGATCGCTGGCTTTAAGCCCGATTTCCTTAATCAAAATGCTAAACGTCAGGTTCTTGCCCCTGTCCGAAAACCAGACAGCTCCTTGCTGCCCACGCCCCTGCATTTGTTTCCGGGTGCTCACAACGGTCCAATTACCAGGAGCTCCCTGGCGAACGAGTTCTTTCAAATAAGAATTTGTAGAATTTGTGGCATCAAGTTTGAAATGAATCATAGGTAGAATTGCAGTGGCACATCAGCGAAAGTGATAAAAATGTGGTACATTTGCAAGAAATTTTGAGCTAAATTAATGACGAGAAATATAGTGAGCACAGACCTTCTGATTACGGAAATAATCAAAGGAATTGAAGATGTAAAAGGAGAGAATATTGCGATACTTGATTTAAGAGACATTGAAAATACCGTGTGCGACTATTTTGTTCTCTGCGACGGAAATTCGAATACGCAAGTGAGTGCAATCTCCGGATCGGTGCAGAAGAGCGTCAGTAAGTCCTTAAAAGAAAAGCCCTGGCACGTTGAAGGTGAGTCGAATGCAGAATGGGTGCTGCTGGATTATGTCAACGTGGTGGTTCACGTGTTTCAGAAGCACATCAGGGAATTCTATGGTCTCGAAGAATTGTGGGGAGACGGAAAGATCACACAAGTACCAAGCGCCTACTGACTCGCTTTACCATTAAATCAAATTCATGAAAAAAGAAGAACCTAATAAAGAAAACGACAACAACTCACCATTCAAGCAGTTCAACTTCAAGTTCAACTTCTATTGGATCTATGGGATTATTTTCGCCCTGTTGATCGGTTATCAGCTGATGAACAGCTCAGACGTGGGCGGTAATAAGCTCTCGCAAAACGAGTTCAGAGAAATCCTCAACGATAATGACATTGAGAAAATCCTCATTGTCAATGGTGATATTGCTCAGTTGACAATCAAAAGCGAGGCTTTAAATTCTAAAGAGCGCTACAACAAATCGAAAAATCCGACAATTTTCGGGCAAACTTCGCCCGTGTATATCTATGACTTCGGTGATCTTCAGAATTTTGAGAACAATCTCAGCGAAGCTCGGAAGGAGTATGATTTGGATTTTGACAAAGACAATACGACGCGCACCAGTTTCTTTGATTCCATACTGGTCTGGCTGCCATTTATTTTTATCATTGGACTCTGGATCTTCTTTATGAGAAGGATGTCGGGAGCAGGAGGCGGCGGAGCCGGTGGACAGATTTTCAACATAGGAAAATCAAAAGCCAAGGTCTTTGACCAGAATACCAAGGTCAGGACATCCTTCAAGGACGTTGCAGGACTGGAAGGTGCCAAAGAGGAAATACAGGAAATCGTGGATTTCCTAAAGAGCCCTGACAAATACACCTCCCTCGGAGGCAAAATCCCAAAAGGAGCCTTGCTTGTAGGACCTCCGGGAACGGGTAAGACACTTCTTGCCAAAGCCGTTGCAGGAGAGGCGGGAGTCCCGTTCTTTTCTCTTTCAGGGTCAGATTTTGTCGAGATGTTTGTTGGTGTTGGAGCCTCAAGGGTAAGAGACCTTTTCAAGCAGGCTGCAGCCAAATCGCCTTCGATTATCTTCATAGATGAGATCGATGCCATCGGTAGAGCCCGTGGAAAAAACAGCATCACGGGTGGAAACGACGAAAGGGAGAATACACTGAATCAGCTTCTGACAGAAATGGATGGTTTTGGGACGGATACAAATGTCATTGTAATCGCCGCCACCAACCGGGCGGATGTTCTGGACAAGGCCCTGATGCGTGCGGGTCGATTTGACAGACAAATCTACGTGGATCTGCCGGACAAGAATGAGAGAAAGCAGATTTTTGAGGTTCACGTAAAACCTCTGAAGTTGGCCGATGATGTGGATCTTGAGTTTCTGTCCAAGCAAACTCCGGGATTCTCGGGAGCCGACATTGCCAATGTGTGTAATGAATCTGCTCTTGTCGCAGCTCGAAAAAGCAAGAAGAAAGTGCATCACCAGGACTTCATGGATGCCGTTGACAGGATCATCGGAGGTCTGGAGAAGAAGAATAAGATCATTACCCCAAAGGAGAAGAAAACCATTGCCTATCACGAAGCGGGTCACGCCACGGTCAGCTGGATGCTGGAGCATGCGGCTCCCTTGGTAAAGGTGACTATCGTGCCCCGAGGACGTTCATTGGGTGCTGCTTGGTACTTGCCCGAGGAAAGGCAGATCGTTGAAACGGATCAAATGCTGGATGAGATGTGTGCAACCCTGGGAGGGCGGGCAGCTGAGAAGGTCATGTTTGACAAAATATCAACAGGGGCCCTGAATGACCTGGAGAAAGTCACGAGGCAGGCAAGAGCTATCGTAAGTGTCTATGGGCTGAATGACAAAATTGGCAACATCACGTATTACGATTCAAGTGGACAGACCGACTACAGCTTCACAAAGCCCTACAGCGAGCTCACGGCCCAAACCATAGACCAGGAAATATCTAAAATCATTGAGAAGCAGTATCAGAGGGCCATTGACATTCTTAAAAAGAACAAGGACAAGCTTATACAACTGGCCGAAATTCTCGTGGAGAAAGAGGTGATTTTTGAAGGGGATCTGAGAAAGATATTTGGGGCGCGGCCTTTCGCAACAGAAGAGCCTGCCGAAACCAAGAAAACCAAGGGGGAAACTACCGAAGAAACCACGGTTGAAAAGACGGTTGAAAAACCCGAGTCCAAGGACAGTGAAATCGCTGAGGAAAGCTCAAAATAATAAAAGTCTTTTTGTACATTTGATG
>JAUIKV010000228.1 GCA_030430615.1 Bacteroidia bacterium | reverse complement strand
CACGTATGATAATATCAAGGCACATTCCTATAAGGGCCCCTTTCTGATAAACATTGTAATAGTTCGACGCATAGGGCTGTTCCAGGATGTTCTCGCTCATCTCTGTAAAGCTCATGGTGTCGTTCAAAGTTGCCGCAGTCTGTATTTTTTGCATGAGGTCTCCGTAAAACTCATCCTCATCGACGAGTCCCTGGTTGACCTGGAAATGCGTGGCGAAATACTCAGTGAGCCCTTCGTACATCCAAAGGTGCTTTGAGAAACTCGGGTCGTTGTAATCAAAATAATGCACGTCCTCAGAATGAACAGACAGGGGCGTCAATATATGGAAGAATTCATGACTGACTACATCGATCATACTGGCATCCAGACTAGCCTCAGACATGGATTCAGCCATCACCACCACTGTCGAAGTATGATGCTCCAAAGCTCCAAACCCTCCGGGGGCCTGATCGGAATTGCCAGCGAGATACAGGTAGATGTCATATCGTTTTGTCGAGTTCACCGAGCCCAGGTAAGCCTTCTGGGCCTCCATCATTTTATACATGGTTTCTTTCAGATGCTTCGCACTGTGCTCGCCATTTGGAGAGAAAACACTGAGAACGATCTGAATGTCCCCGACCTGAAATTCCTCTACGTCAAGGTTGCCGTACATCATCGGGTTGTCGGTGATGTCAAAATAGCGATTCGCCGCGTAACGCGTCGTTGTCACGGAGCCATCTTCGTTGGTTTTTTCTTCTATTATCTTTAGCGCAGCCGTTCTTTCAAATGTTGATGGCGACACAACCTCGAGCACATAGGAATTGCTTTTCAGCAAGTCAAAATACCCGATGAAGCCATGCAGGTTCAACACGTAGTTGGATGGGGCGATATTTGTGCCTGCAGGTGAAAACGGAGTTGGCGTCCCACTGCCCTCCAGGTCAAAAGTATCATTGACCCAATAAGTTATCTGATCGAGTTCCTTAGCACCATAGACCGCCCAGGAATTCGTGTCGATACGTTCCGTCTCCAACTCCTTCCCCTGGTAGTCAAGCGCCTTGAGAGAATCCACGAAGCTTCCATAGTCCCCTACCGCATAGGTTCCCTGGATAACGCGGGGCAACCTGTAAACAACTGTATCAGCGACGAATCTGCCCGGATCTATCCGAACCGGGACCTTGTCTTCCTCAACTTTTGTGAGGTCTATTGTTGATTGAATGACCGTATTGACAGCAAGATCATTGGTTGAAGGTTTCGAGCTACCGCAGCTTATCAGCAACGCGCCCATCATAGCAAAAGCGAGTAATCGTCTTATCATAGAATATTTGAATTGATTTGTTCAATGAGAGTCTAAAGATGGCCGAAAGTTACTATTCAGGTACCTAAAGAATTGTTAAAAAATCAATTTCAATCATGATAGACCCGTTCATTCACGATAGACCCGAGATAGTCCCTTTGTTGTCGATTGACATATTCTCCGAGGCGGGTTTAGAGGGCAAGCCCGGCATCCGCATCATTTTTCCGACAATGGGGATGACAAACCCGGCACCGGCAGCGATCTCAATTTCCCGAACATGAATCTCAAAGTTCTCAGGCCGCCCGATCAATTTCTCGTCATCCGAAAAGCTCTTCTGGGTCTTGGCTATGCAAATGGCAAAATTCTCAAAGCCCAAACGCTGGATGCGCCTGAGGTTCAACTTAGCCTTTTTCGTATAGCTTACATGGGAAGCCCCATAAATCTCCTTCGCAATCGTGTCGATTTTGTCCACGACAGGTGAATCCCAGGAATACAAAGGTTTGAAATGAGAGGCGCGGCTTTCGACTACTTCGGCAACGGCGGATGCCAAATCCTTAGTTCCGTCACCGCCTTTTGCCCAGCCCTCGGATAAAACCGCCTTGACGCCCTGAGCTGCGCAATGATCGATGATGAATTTCACCTCTTCAGGGGAATCATTGGTAAAGCCGTTGATCGCTACGACGGGCTCAATCTGAAACTTACGAATATTTTCAATGTGTTTGTCGAGGTTGACAATTCCTTTTTGCACCCTTTCAAGACTTGGCGTATTGAGCTCATCGGGCAAAGCGCCGCCATGATGTCTCAAAGCTCTGATCGTAGCTACCAGGACCACGGCACTCGGACTTAAGTTCGCAGCCGCACATTTGATGTTGAGAAACTTCTCAGCCCCGAGGTCGGCTCCAAACCCGGCTTCCGTGACAACGTATTCAGAAAGAGAGAGCCCCATCTTGGTTGCGAGTATCGTGTTTGTTCCCTGAGCAATATTGGCAAAGGGACCGCCGTGAATAATGGCGGGGTTCTTTTCCAGGGTCTGGACGAGATTCGGTTTGATCGCGTCCTTGAGAAGTATGGCCATGGCATTCTCCGCTTTGAGATCCCGGGCAAAAATCGGCTTCTTGTCAAAGGTAAAGCCGACGAAAATATTGCCCAACCTCTCTTTGAGATCCTCAAAACCGGTCGCCATGCACAGGATGGCCATTACTTCTGAGGCTGGCGTGATGTTGAATCCGTCCTCTCTGGGAATCCCGTTGGCCGTACCTCCCAGGCCTATGGTAATTTGACGCAGGGCCCGGTCGTTCATGTCTATGACCCTTTTCCAGAAGATCGAGCGGGGGTCGAGACCCAGGTTATCTATCATCTGAAGATTATTGTCGATCAATGCTGCCAGCAAATTGTTGGCCTTCTCGATCGCATTGAAGTCCCCCGTGAAATGCAGGTTGATGTCCTCCATGGGCACTACCTGGGAGTACCCTCCTCCTGCTGCTCCCCCTTTGATACCGAAAACCGGTCCGAGCGAGGGCTCACGCAACACAACGGTTGCCTGTTTGCCAATTTTATTCAAACCCTCTGTTAGCCCGATCGAAACCGTCGTTTTCCCCTCTCCTGCAGGAGTTGGCGTAAGAGCAGTCACCAGAACCAGGTTGTTCTTTTCAATTTTCCTTTCATCGATGAGGTCCAGTGGAAGCTTCGCTTTGTACTTTCCATAGAGCTCCAGGTCATCTTCTTGGATCCCTAGTTTTTGGGCAATTTCAACGATGGGCTGCAACTCTGTTTTTTGAGCGATTTCTATGTCGGATAAAGGTTTCATAAAGTGCGTGATTTATCTTCTCAATTTAATAAAAATTAAACAGTTAGCCTTCAATTTCGGGCTCTCAAAATTATAGGTTTTATTTCTTTCAAACCTAAATCTTTTGAGTATATTTGCCCGATTAAATCAAAAATAGGATTACTAAATAGAAAAAGCATGCAGAATAAGGGACTTGTTAGATTATTTGCGATCATTTTAAGTGTAGTTTGTCTCTATCAACTATCCTTTACCTGGTTCGCAAAGAATGTGGAGAAAGAGGCCGCAATTTATGCAGAATCAAACGCTAAGACTTCTGATTCAGAAGAAATTGGAACTCTCGAGAAAAAATACCTGGACTCTGTCGCAAATACCCCCGTTGTGAATTTGGGTTTCACTGAGTTTACCTATGACGAAGTGAAAGAAAAGGAAATCAACCTGGGGCTCGACCTCAAGGGTGGTATCAACGCTATTTTGGAGGTTTCAGTGCGCGATATCCTAGTCGGGCTGTCCAACCAATCAAAAAACCCGGTTTTCAACCAGGCGCTTGACGATGCGACCAAGGCACAGAAAAACAGCGACAAGGACTATTTGACCCTGTTCTTCGAAGCCTTTGAGGCCGCGAGCCAGGGAACCGTCAAGCTGGGTGACCCGAGCATTTTCGGAAACAAGTCGCTCAAAGACAAGATCAATTTCAAAATGACCGATGAGGAGGTCAAACCGATTCTTCAGGAAGAGGTAAAAGGTTCCATCAACACGGCATTCGAAGTTTTGAGAAGTCGTATTGACCGTTTTGGGGTTACACAACCCAATATTCAGCGTGTTGGAGAATCAGGAAGGATCCTGATTGAACTGCCTGGCGCCAAAGACATCGACCGGGTGAGAAAGTTGCTCCAGAGTACCGCCGAATTGCAATTCTGGGAAGTGTACACCAACCAGGAAATGGCGCAATTCTTTCTGTCTGCCAATACAACACTTGCCCAAATTCTCAAACCCGAGGAAGAGGTAGAAAAAGACAGCGCCACGACAACCGAAGAAGAAATTGACGACCTCCTGGGAGAAGTCAAGGACTCCGTTGATTTTGAAACGCAGAACCCTCTGTTTGCGAAGTTGTTCGTGCGTTTTCCTCAGACACAGGGCGACATCAGCTCGATCCTGGCATCGGCCAGCGTAAATGATACAGCGGCCATCAACAGCTACCTGGCAATGAAAGAGGTGAGAGCCCTTTTGCCGGCTGATATGAAATACGCCAAATTCACCTGGGATGTAAAGGCAAACAATGACTTTTTGAGCCTTTATGCACTCAAGTCGAACCGCGATGACCTGGCTCCGATCCAGGGAGACGTCATCTCGGATGCACAACAAGTCTTTGACCAATTGGGTGCAAACCCTGAGGTGAGCAT
>JAUIKV010000227.1 GCA_030430615.1 Bacteroidia bacterium | reverse complement strand
GGTAAACATTACCCAGGTAAGGCAAATTCTCCTGTTGCCAGACAAGGTCATCCAGGCGATCAGGGTTGTTCTTGAAAACGCCCTTCAACCTTTTGTTGATCTTTCTGTAAATGTCCTGGATCGGTTGCTGGTCGTTCGACCTGACCCTGCTTATGTAACGAGTTCCTGGTTTGGTGTCAAACTTGATGCTCGCGAATCCTGCTCCATCCTGTCCGCGGTTATGCTGCTTTTCCATGAGCAGGTACATCTTGTTGATGCCGTAGAATGCCGTACCATACTTTTCCTTGTAGAATTCCAATGGCTTGAGCAGCCTCACCATGGCTATTCCACATTCGTGTTTGATTGCATCACTCATTGCCCTCTAGCATGTTAATTCGTTAGTTCGATTTCAAACTGAGTCAGCTGCTTGAACTGTTTCAGCCTTTTACTTACTTCTTCACGGCTCAGGTTGAGCATGCGCTCCACACCGAATCTCTCTACGCAGAAAGAAGCAAAATTAGAGCCGTAGATTACGGCCCTCTTCATATTGTCAAATGAAATGTCGTCTGAGCTCGCCAGGTAGCCGATGAATCCGCCCGCAAACGTATCTCCGGCACCTGTAGGATCAAAAACCTCCTCCAGGGGCAGTGCTGGCGCGAAGAAAACATCGCCATTGTTAAACAACAAGGCTCCGTGCTCGCCTTTTTTGATCACCACGTATTTTGGACCCATCTGATGGATCTTCTCGGCCGCTCTCAACAGGGAATACTCTCCGCTAAGCTGCCTTGCCTCTTCGTCGTTAATCGTGATGACGTCTACTTTTTCAATCACCCTGGCCAACTGTTCAGGTGTATTGTCCATCCAGAAGTTCATGGTATCCAGAACAACCAGCTTCGGTCGCTCCGGAATTTGCTCGATCACGGCCATCTGAACATCGGGGTGCAGATTCCCCAGCATCAGGAAATCACAATCGATGAATTTTTCAGGAACTACCGGATTGAAGTCGGCCAGAACATTTAGGTCAGTAACAAGGGTTTCACGGTCGTTGAGGTTGTAATCGTACTTTCCCTTCCAGTAGAATGTCTTTCCTTCCTCCTGGATATCAATTCCTGTGATGTCTATATTTCTCTCCTTGAAAATCTCGAGGTATGTCTTGGGAAAATCACCTCCGATCACAGAAATGATACCTGACTCGATGTTGAAAAAGGAAGCTGACAATCCGATGAAGGTAGCGGCTCCTCCAAGAATGCGGTCTGATTTTCCAAAAGGGGTTTCGATATCGTCAAAAGCAACGGTTCCAACGATCAAAAGATTTCCCATGAGGTCACATTTATTGATTATTTTTGCAAAAATAAGTTTAAAAAATGAGTATTAAGGATATACAGGAAGAAATTATCGAGGAGTTCGACATGTTCGAAGACTGGATGCAACGTTACGAATACATCATAGAATCAGGCAAATCACTGCCCCAAATCGACCCAAAATACAAGACGGATGATGCTCTTATAAAAGGCTGTCAATCCCAGGTTTGGCTTCATGGGGACTTCTCTGACGGAAAACTATCCTTCACAGCCGACAGCGACGCCATTCTCACCAAAGGGATCATATCTTTGCTGCTTCGCGTGTATTCGGATCAAGACCCAAAAGACATCCTGGATGCCGATCCGTTTTTTATAGACGAGATCGGATTGAAGGAGCACCTTTCTCCCACCCGTGCCAACGGATTGTTGTCCATGGTCAAGCAGATCAAGTTGCTCGCCCTGGCCCAACAGGCCAAGCTCAGCTGAGATTTTCGAGGTTTTGACCGATTTTGACAGTACAATCTATTGACTTATCTTTGCTCTTATTTAGAATCATTTTAAAAAAGATGGACGAAAAAGTAAAGGTAGATCTGGGTGAGAAGATCGTTGAGACCGTAAAGACAATTTACGATCCGGAGATTCCTGTGGACATATACGAGCTGGGGCTGATTTACGATGTTTTTGTTAATGAAAACATGGACGTCAAGATTCTCATGACCCTCACCTCGCCGAATTGCCCGGTGGCCGAAACGCTTCCGATGGAAGTCGAAGAGAAAGTGAGATCCATTGATGAGGTAAACAGTGCCGAAGTCGAGATCACCTTTGACCCTGCCTGGTCACAGGACATGATGAGCGAAGAAGCCAAACTCGAACTGGGCTTCTTGTAATACATTTGAACATGGCTGGAGAGATTGTCAACAGAGTGGCTGCCAGCAAGCTGGTAACGATTGACCTGGAAGATTTCTATCCTCCCGGAGAACGCGTGGTCATTGACCTCAAAGAATGGCTTTTCGAGGGCCTTGTTCTCAGGGAAAAAGACTTTAGAAGCGCGGTTTCATCCCATGACTGGTCGATTTATGAAGGAAAAAATGCTGCTGTTCTCTGTTCGACAGATGCCATCATTCCATCCTGGGCCTATTTGCTTGTCACAATTTCACTCGCTCCCTATGCCAGAAAGATTGTTGTGGGTTCGCTTGAACTCCTGGAATCGCAACTCTATGAATCGATCATAGAATCTCTGCCGCTAGATCCCTACAAAGATCGGCCCGTGATCATCAAGGGCTGCTCTGAAAAAAACATTCCGGAAACTGCTTATGCCTCACTTGTTGCCCGACTTCTTCCGGTGACGAGCTCCCTAATGTATGGAGAGGCCTGCTCAAGCGTCCCCCTTTACAAGAAAAAGAAGTCGGATTAGTTTCACTGATTTCCTGAATTGCGTATTTTTGCGCCTCTAATAATCAATACATAACCCCCTATGAAACGTATTTTATTATTCATGTTCCTGATCCTTGGTGTTTCTTTGGCCGAGGCCCAAACCAAAGAGGAATTAGAAGCTCTTAAAACAGAAAAGAAAGACTCGATCGATGCCCTGCAATCCAAAGTTGATGCCTTGCAAGCTGAAATTGACGCCTTGCCCGGTTGGAGACTTCGGGCCACCGGAACCATCGGAGGAAGCGTGTCAGGTTTCAACAACTGGTATGCTAAAGACAAACCCAACGCGTCCGTAGGTAACTTCGGTGTTAACGTATTTGGTTTCGCCGACCTGATTCAGGATAAGTTCTTTTGGAAGAATGCCATGAACATCAACATCGGCTGGGTTAAATTCGACGACAAGGATGACGATTCCGACAGTGATGAGTATGAAGTGGCCAATGACATATTCAACTTTTCGTCTCTGTACGGGCACAAGCTGAGTGATAAATTCGCAGTTTCGGGTTTGATGGAGTATCGTTCGACATTGGTCAACAACTTCAACAACCCGGGCTTTCTTGATCTCGGTGTCGGTGGTACCTGGACTCCATTGAGCGAACTTGTAGTTGTCATTCATCCGGCGAACTACAACTTTGTTTTCAGCGACGGAGACTCCCAGTACGACTCGTCTTTTGGTGCCAAGGTTGTGGCTGACTACACGAAAAAATTCGGAGGCCTCAACGTCAAGTCAAACCTTTCCGTTTTCCTGAGCTATGAAGGGTCGGAGCTGTCCAATTACACTTGGACCAACTCGTTCAGCTATACGATTTGGAAATCGATTGGTGTAGGATTCGATTTCGGTTTGAGAAAGAACCACCAGGAAGCGCTTAATTTTGCCTTGATTGATGATCCGGACGCTACGTTTGACACGGTTGACAATGACCTGCAATCATTTTGGCTCCTGGGACTGAACATCAACCTCGATTAAGCTTTCCAGAAACGGACATCGCACAAATAGCCTGAAAAAGGAATATTTTTGATACTTTAGCCCTAACACAGAGCCTATGACACTCTTGATCATTTATGGGGTATTATCAATATTGTTCTCCTTCCTGTGTTCAATCCTGGAGGCCGTTCTGCTCAGTGTTACTCCAACCTTCATAACTGTTAAGATCAATGAAGAAAAGAGCTATGCCGAGGACCTGAAAAAGCTGAAAGAAAACATTGATCAGCCCCTTATCACGATCCTCACAGTCAACACTATTGCACATACCGTTGGGGCTATCCTGGTGGGTGTTCAGGCAGAAAAGACCTTTGGCTCCGGAAACAATGCCGTGGGAATCGTGTCTGCGATCATGACTCTTTTGATTCTCGTGCTTTCTGAGATCATCCCTAAATCAATCGGCGCTAATTACTGGCGTCAACTGGCCAATTTTGCCTCAAAGGCGATCTTGATTCTGATGTTTCCGCTCAAGGTAACGGGAATACTCTGGCTGCTTCAACAAACGACCAGGCTTATCGGAAAGGGTTCGCATCACAAGAATTTGAGTCGTGAGGACTTTCACGCCATGACGGATCTTGCCCAGGAAGAAGGCGTTTTCCAGGAATCTGAAAGTGTGGTGATCAAGAACATCATTGACTTTAAAAAAATGGTCGCCAAAGACATCATGACACCTAGAACAGTCATAAAGATGGCCCATGAGCAAACTACGATTCGCCAGTTCTACGATCGCAACCCCAAACTCAAATTCTCAAGGATTCCTATCTACAAGGACTCTCCTGATGACATTTCGGGCTATTTT
>JAUIKV010000226.1 GCA_030430615.1 Bacteroidia bacterium | reverse complement strand
AGACATTATGACGCCAAGAACAGTCATAAAGATGGCCCATGAGCAAACTACGATTCGCCAGTTCTACGATCGCAACCCCAAACTCAAATTCTCAAGGATTCCTATCTACAAGGACTCTCCTGATGACATTTCGGGCTATTTTCTGAAAGACCAGCTCTTCGAATCGATCATCAACGGACTGGGCAATAAGACTCTGAATACCATTTCGCGCGAGATCTATGTCGCAGAACGCATAACCCCGATCAAAACCCTTTTCGAGAACCTTATAGACCGTCAGGAGCACATTGCTTTGGTCGTTGACGAATACGGTTCGGTCAGCGGCATCGTAACACAGGAAGACATCATCGAAACCCTTCTCGGCCTGGAAATCGTCGACGAAAGCGACAGCCATGAAGATCTGCAGGTACTCGCCAGGAAACTGTGGAAAATCAGAGCGAAAAGGCACGGCATTCTGGACAATGACGAATCTGATGATCAGCCTTCCTCTTGATATTCCTGGTATAGAAAATCGTTGTATGGAAAACGGGTAATGTGGATTTTTTTCACTTCCTCGAAGACAAGTGACTTGAATTCGTCGAGGTTCTCTTTTTTCAGTGCGGAAATGAACACGCACTTTTGATTCATTTTCGCGTACCAGGTCTTCTTCCAGTCTTCCAATGTATAGTGTTCCTTGGTCCTTTCAGTCGTCAGGTCGTCATCATCAATCTCCTGATGCGCGAATTGATCGATCTTATTGAAAACCATGATCGTGGGTTTCTGATTCCTCTCTCCTTTCGGGGTGATCTCTTCAATGATGCTGTTTACCGAATCGATGTGATCCTCGAAATTCGAATGAGATATATCCACAACATGGAGCAGCAAATCCGCTTCTCTGACCTCATCAAGGGTCGACTTGAATGACTCCACGAGCTGGGTTGGAAGCTTTCTAATGAAACCAACCGTGTCAGTCAGCAGAAAAGGAATGTTCTTGACAACCACCTTTCTCACCGTGGTGTCGAGCGTTGCAAACAACTTGTTCTCTGCAAAAACATCACTCTTGCTTATCACATTCATCAATGTTGACTTCCCGACATTGGTGTATCCCACTAAAGCAACGCGAACCATTTTTCCACGATTCTTTCGCTGAACAGACATTTGCCGATCAATTTTCGCCAGTTTTTTCTTCAAAAGGGTGATTTTGTCCCTGATGATCCTCCTGTCGGTCTCGATCTCCGTTTCACCTGGACCCCGAAGTCCGATACCTCCTTTTTGGCGCTCGAGGTGCGTCCACATCCGGGTGAGCCTGGGCAGCAGGTACTGGCACTGGGCAAGTTCCACCTGGGTGCGGGCGTATGAAGTCTGTGCTCGTTGGGCGAATATGTCGAGGATGAGGTTTGTCCGATCCAACACCTTGCAATCCAGGAATTTCTCAATATTCCTCAGCTGAGCCGGATTCAATTCGTCATCAAAAATAACCGTATCGATTTTATGCTCCCGGATGAACTCCAAGACTTCTTCCAACTTGCCGCTGCCAATAAAAGTCTTGGGGTTAGGATACTCCAGCTTCTGGGTGAATCTCTTCTCAACCTCTCCCCCGGCGGTGTAGGTCAGGAATTCAAGCTCATCGAGGTACTCCCGGCTCTTTTCCTCGTCCTGCTCCTTGGTTATCACTCCAACGAGAACAACTTTCTCAATATTGGCATCTCTTTTTTCGATCATGGGGCAAATTTACGATCCTTTTTTACATTTCGTGATTCCTTTCCTATTTTTGAAACTGCAGATCCAAAATGAATAACACTCAAACCATAGCTTTCTACAACCTCGAGAATCTCTTTGACCCTGAAGATGCAGAGCACACCCGGGACAGCAATTTCACGCCTGGAGGCCTATATCGTTGGAATCGAGATAAGTACAGGCAAAAAATAGATAACCTGGGGAAGGTGATTTCCAGTATAGGTCCAGATCACGCCCAAAACCCACCGGTAATCGTGGGTGTGTGCGAAGTTGAGAATCGTTCCTGCCTGCAGGATCTGGTAAATTGCGATGCCCTCAGGAAGTACAATTACGGTTTCGTCCATTTTGATTCTAATGACAGAAGGGGGCTCGACACAGCTTTTCTATACAGAGAAAAGCATTTCAAGCTAATTAATTCCCAGGCATTCAGCACCGAAGTAGAAGGTCGAATGGGAATGGAGCCTACAAGGGATATCCTGCATGTTGAGGGTGTTCTCTTTGACCAACCCATTCACATTCTTATAAATCACTGGCCTTCCCGACTTCAGGGCTCTAGATCGACGCGAAACAAGCGAAGAACCCTTGCCAGGGAGCTGGCTAGAATTGTCGATTCGATCTATCTCAAAGATCCGGCTTCGAAAATACTGATTGCCGGGGATTTCAACGATCAGCCCAAAGATTACAGTCTGCGCAACGACTTTGCCTACGATTTTTTCAATGCCTTCGAACAAAACAATCTCGGGCCCGGAACCGTGCGTTTCAAAAATAAATGGGTCGTCTTTGACCAGATACTGCTCGATCAGAACCTGCTCAAAAGCGACTATCTGACCTATATCGCCGCCGGCATATACAACCCTCCCTATTTGATTGAATCCAAAGGCAGGTACAAAGGGAGTCCGAAGAGAAGCTTTCGGGGCCGGCATTTCCAAGATGGATACAGCGATCATTTTCCGGTTTACACCGTTTTCGATTTTCATTTCTGAAATCGGCCCCTTATCAGAACATTGTCCAGATCATAGTTGGTTGAAGGCCCAGGGTCACCACCCAGGTATCTAAATGCGACTCGAAAGATTCCGTTCACACAATCGAGACTGATTTCTCCCGATGAAATAAATTTCTCATTCGAGCCATCTGCACTTCCTTCTGAAATTTTTGCAGGAAGTCGTTGCCAGGTAGCCTCTTCCGGATCGTCCAGATAATCTGTGCTGATCCATACGCTCAAAAGACGGCCCTCGTTGAAAGTCGCCCGGGTGTCGAATGACAACCACTCTTCCCGGGTCATCTCCAAGTCAATTGCGGGGCTGATTAGCCATGCCTCCATGGTGCTTTCGCGGCTACCATACGCTGATACACGAACAAAGGTGTTGTCATTTTCACTTCTCCTTACAAATCTGCCATTGTCGAAATGAATATTGACATTGCTCCATCCAAGCTTTTCGAGATCTCTTGTGTACTGAATGCTTTCAAAGTTCTCATAATACAGGGTCTCTTCCGACGAATCTTGTCGATTCTCCTGAATTCCGGATTCGCCAAAATGTTCGCATTCTAAAAACTCCTCATCGCACCGAGACTCACTTTCCATTTTCAAATCATCGGGATCGTTTACTACCATCGCCATTTGATTTTCGTATTCACGCACGAGAAGTCCTTCAACAGTGAACCTCGACTCGGGAAGTGTTTCGAACTTGAAATCTGCATAGACGCTGGTGCTCAAAAAAAGTGGTGCCGGATCATCGCATATTGCTAAGGGTCTAAGCGCATTATAGGCATCATGAGGTTCGGCGGCATAAGTCTTTCCAAGGTCTTCCCGTTGAAATTGCACCCCTTTTAATCTCACCCTCGTGTTTATGTGCTTCTCACTCAGCTTTGACGCTTCAACTGCTTCTATATGCGGATCCAGCTTTTTGCCTGTTCGAACCAGAAAACGATCCAAAAGGGACTCCGGTATGGCCTCTACACGATCCCGGTTGAGAAAACCCAGGGTAAAAGAACCGTTGTCCCCAAAAAGGCTTAACCCGGCAACATTGACATACAGTTTTGAACCATAGGGGTATCTCGCATAGGAAGATCGAAGATCTATCAAAATTGACAGACCTCTTATATCAGGTGCCTCAATGTCCTGGACGATCAGGCGCTTATAAAAATTTCCTGCTTCGTCGCTTGACACCACAATGACCTCCGCCCAAATTTCTACAGCTTCTGAAAAGGTGTATGTCTCATCTCCACTTTGTTGGTAAGTATTGATCATAACCGATAGATGGGTGTTCGCTGAGATTCCCACATCTGGTTCTTCAATTTGCACAGTCTCGAAACTCATCTCTGGAATACAGGCATGCATTGAGATCAGAAAAAAAAGTAACAGTTGTTTGACGTTCATGTTGATCACGATTATTTGAATATGGCTGTACTTCTATTGCGTTCTCACATATAACGAGGTGAAAAATGTCGCTCCGTAACCATACCAATATTTGGGTGCAAACAAGGGGAATTCTCGGGATCTGTCTTCGAGGAGTGTCTCGTAATTCGCGTTTCGGGATTGTTCATAGCCTCCCGTTTTGTGAACTGCATCTAATACATTTCCTACCGAGATAAAAAACCCCAGGTACGTCTTTTTTTTGATTTTCCAGGACTTTCCACCTACAATGTTGACTACATTGAAATCGGGCAGTCGCTCCTGGCGCAATAATTCCCGCGCAACAGATTCGTCGTATCCGGGAATCAAAAACCCCTTGGAATCTGTGTAGAAGTTTTTTGTCCTTGTTACCGGCGCCACCTGTAGAAAAGATTTTCTAAA
>JAUIKV010000225.1 GCA_030430615.1 Bacteroidia bacterium | reverse complement strand
TCTCGATTTCTGTTGATTCGTCGATGACCGGCCGAACGTAATTGTTTTGCAGGGCAAGCGAGGCAAAAGAACAGAGACAGTCCATCTGAGCAATTAGGGCTGCATTTTTCTGGATTCTACCAATATAAGGGAGCATGAAAGAGACAAGTTCATTGTAGATCTGCTGTTCCAAAACAGCAATTTTTTCCTGGGCCCCCAAAATCTTCGACTCGTATTCCTTGAGCTCTTCCGTGATGTAGCGCTCGGCAGAGACCAAAGTCTGTTTGCGTATCCACTCCTCGGGAACCTTGTCCTTATGGGTATTTCGAACTTCGATATAGTAGCCAAAAACGTTGTTAAAAGCTATTTTGAGACTGCTGATTCCTGTACGCTCGATCTCTCTTTCGACAATCTCATCCAGATACTGTTTGCCCGAAGATGAAATTTGCCTGAGCTCATCGAGCTCGTCTGAAACTCCCGAGCGTATGGCGTTTCCCTTTGCAATGTTTACCGGAGCCTCCTGTTGAAGGGTCAGGGATACTTTATAGACCAATTGGTCGCAATTGTCCAGTTGACTGGCAAGATCCCGAAAGGAGTTGTTTTCAGTAAGCTCTGCTTGCTTCCTGATTCCTGGAATGCGGGAAAGAGAATCCTTGAGCAAAACGACTTCACGAGGACCAATTCGCGCCGTGGCAACCTTGGAGATCAGGCGCTCGAAATCACTCATGGCATCCATCTCTTCTTTGAGAAACTCCCTGAGATCCTGGTTTTGAATCAAAAACTTGACTATGTCATGCCTGTTTCTAATGCGTTCAGGCTTCTTCAGGGGCAATGCCAGCCATCTTTTCATCATGCGACTCCCCATGGGAGAAACAGTTCTGTCAATGATATCCAGCAGAGAAACTCCTCCGGGAGCACTGGGATGCTGAAGCTCCAGGTTCTGCATGGTGAACCGGTCCATCCACACGTATTCTTCCTCCATCAGTCGATGGATCGACGTGATGTGCTCTAATTTGTTATGTTCCGTCTCAGCCAGGTAATGCAGCGCAACGCCAGCCGCGACCCTTCCGGCTTTGAGGTCCTGCACTCCGAAACCTTTCAGGGAACTTACCTTGAAATGTGATTTTAGAATGTCATTTGAAGCATCTTCACGAAAGATCCAATCATCGAGATAGAAGGTGTAGAATCCGCTGCCAAATCTGTCCAGGAAAGCCTCTTTGTTTTTCTTCTCAATCAAGATCTCACTTGGGGCAAAGCTTTGCAGGAGTTTTTCCACGTGATCCGAATCTCCTTCACTGCACAAGAATTCACCTGTTGAGACATCGAGAAAACTGATTCCGAAATGCTTCCTGTCGAAATGTATTGCACAAAGAAAATTGTTCTTTCTGGACTGCAGGACTTCATCATTCATTGAGACTCCTGGAGTTACAAGTTCAGTGACACCTCGTTTTACGATTTTTTTTGTCAGTTTCGGGTCTTCCAGCTGGTCGCAAATGGCGACTCTCAAACCTGCCTTTACCAACTTTGGGAGATAGGTGTTGAGAGAATGGTGAGGAAATCCAGCCAGGGCGGTTTCACTTTCAGAGCCAGATCCTCTTTTGGTCAGCACAATTCCCAGGATTCGTGCCGCGACCTTGGCATCTTCTCCGAATGTCTCATAGAAGTCCCCGACCCGAAAGAGAAGAACGGCATCAGGATACTTAGCCTTGATGGTGTTGTATTGCTTCATCAAGGGGGTCACTTTCTTTGATTTTGTAGTGGCCAATAAATCGAAATTTATGAGTTAAGAAGAGCCCATGCTGGTCGGGCTTCAGAGGACCAAGACAAAGATAGGATTTTCGACCTAATAGAGAAATTATCACCGGGCAGCCGTTCAGCATCATAGCGATTTCTTACTTACCTTTGACGCATGCGAAAACTGAAGAACAGTGAACTGGATCGCCTTAGCGTTCACCAGTTCAAAACAGCCAAAAAGCTGCCGGTAGTCGTCGTCCTGGATAACATTCGGAGTCTTAACAATATAGGCTCCGTATTCAGAACGTCCGATGCTTTTTTGGTCGAGCGAATTTACCTTTGCGGAATAACGGCAACTCCACCCAACAAAGAGATTCACAAGACCGCCTTGGGATCTACCGATTCAGTGGATTGGGCTTATGCAGAAAGCATTGAAGACTTGATGAGGGAGCTCAAATCAGAGGGTCGAAAAATATACGCTGTTGAGCAGGCAGACCGAAGTATTTCGTTGAGTGAATTTCAACCTGAGCCTGAACTCAAATACGCTGTGGTATTCGGCAATGAGGTGAAGGGTGTGCAGCAGAAGGTGATCGATCTTACAGATGGTTGCATCGAGATTCCCCAATACGGCACCAAACACTCCCTGAATATCTCTGTGAGCTGTGGTGTTGTCCTCTGGGACCTGTTCAGCAAGCTTCGCCTTGGAGCCTGACAAATTTTGGAATTATTTAACACCTTTCATTTCAAAGTTTGCTATTTTCGCTGAACCGCTTGTATTATCAGCAAAGGCGTGTTATGACAGAAGAGAAACAAAGGAGATATGACCTGGCCTATCTCAAAATGGCAAAAGAATGGTCAAAGCTTTCCCATTGCAAAAGAAAGCAGGTAGGAGCGCTGATCGTCAAAGACAAGATGATTATTTCGGATGGCTACAACGGTACCCCGACAGGATTTGACAATTGCTGTGAAGATGAGGAGGGGAAAACGAAATGGCATGTGTTGCATGCTGAGGCCAATGCGATTTTGAAAGTCGCTTCTTCGACGCAGGGATGTAAAGGCGCTACCTTGTACATAACACTTTCCCCTTGCAAAGAATGCAGCAAGCTAATCCATCAGTCTGGAATAACACGCATGGTGTATTCTATGGCCTACAAAGACAATTCCGGCATTGATTTCCTTGAGAAGGCACATGTCGATGTTGTGTATTTACCACTTGAAGATGAATAGAAAGACAAAAATATTTCTTCCCCTGATTATCGCTGCTTCAATAGCACTGGGGATTTTCCTGGGAACTTCTCTGAACTATCAGAAGAAGACCATTACCTTTTTTGGCGGAACCCCGCAGGAGCGAAAGATCAAGCGATTGATAGACTACATTCAATATGAGTACGTGGATGAGGTGGATACAGACAGTCTTTTGGACGGCACGATAAAGAACATGCTCGACAAGCTCGATCCGCACTCGGTATACATATCTGCCCGAGAGCTCGAACAGGTCTCAGAATCTATGAACGGAAAGTTCGTTGGCATCGGAATTCAGTTTCGCATGTTTCGCGATTCTCTCACCGTGATCAAGGTGCTCGAAGACGGTCCGAGTAAAAAGGCTGGGATTAAGGCAGGTGACCGCATCCTGGTTGCTGACAATGACACGCTGTTTGGCAGCGACATCACGAGTAATTACGTCATGAAGGCGTTGAAAGGAAAGCCTGACACCTCCGTGGAACTTACCGTTTACAGGAAATCTGAAGACCGGACCATTCCCTTTACGATTCAGCGAGGAGAGGTTCCGATCAACAGTGTAGATGCGCATTACATGCTCACAGATGATTTGGGTTATATCAAGATCAACAAATTTGCTGCCACGACCTATGATGAATTCAAAGAATCTCTCGATGATCTGATTGACAAGGGAATGAAGAAGCTTGTTCTGGACCTCAGACATAACCCCGGGGGCTATATGCAGGTGGCAACCCAAATAATTGATGAGTTTCTGGAAGATGGAAAGCTCATTGTTTTCACAAAGAATAAGAAAGAACGCATTGACGAGATCTTCGCGACTGACAAAGGAGATTTTGAAGAAGGTCATGTTTTTGTGCTGATCAATGGAGCTTCAGCTTCTGCCAGTGAGATCGTGGCTGGGGCACTGCAGGACAATGACAAAGGGACCATAGTAGGCAGACGATCTTTTGGAAAAGGTCTCGTTCAACAGGAAATGCAGCTGGGAGACGGCTCAGCCGTTCGCCTGACGGTATCGCGCTATTACACCCCGACGGGAAGATCTATCCAGAAGCCCTATGAAAACAAGCTGGACAATGAGTACTTCAATGATTTTGAGAGGAGATTTGACGATGGTGAACTAACCAGCGCAGACAGCATCAAAGTCAATGACACGTTAAAATACACAACACCCAAAGGCAAGGTTGTCTATGGCGGTGGCGGCATCATTCCAGATGTGTTTGTGGCCATTGACACCACAATGTTTTTTGACAATATTCACTACCGCAAACTCAATGAGTTCGTATTCGATTATTTTGACAATCATTTGGATGAATTCAACGGTTGGTCATTGGAGCGGTTCGAACAGGATTTTGACCTGGACGGCAGCATCTATGACCGCTACATGAGTTTTATAGACTTCGACGGATCTGAAATGGAGGATGCAGAAAGGGAGAATCTCAAACTCTATCTTAAAGCCCTGTTCGCCCAACAAGTATTCGACGTGAATGCGTATTTCAAGATAATCAATGACAGGGATACGATGTTGGAGCGAGTCATAGAGCTTGAAAAAGAAGGGTAT
>JAUIKV010000224.1 GCA_030430615.1 Bacteroidia bacterium | reverse complement strand
AGGGAATTTTTACGTCATCGTGGATCCACAGAAGAATTTCTCGGGGGTTCAGAACTACACGGCTTCGGAAATCATCCGCATGTCTCAGCATGTGCGAAAAAAAATCAATGAAAAGTATCCCGACCGCTTTGTTCACCCAGAGAACCCGTCGATCAACGGGGCAACTCATATGCTCTGGACCGGGGAACCGCTAGACGCGTCTTCTTCGGGCAGAAATGCGGTCTTTTACGGTGACAAAGCCATCGATCGATCTCCCTGTGGTACAGGAACTTCCGCCAGAATGGCCCAATTGTTTGAGAAAGGCGAGCTCAAGGTCGGAGAAGATTTTATCCATGAAAGCTTTATAGGATCCCGCTTTGTCGGCAGAATAGAGGAGCTCGCCGACCTTGGAGGCCATCAGGCGATTGTGCCGAGCATTCGGGGGTGGGCCAAAGTATACGGACACAATACGATACGAATCGATACGGAAGACGATCCTTATGCCCTCGGATTCCAGGTGATTTGATCATCGATTGGCATGAAAAAAAGTGAGTCCCACCTGGAGAAGAAATGAGTAAATTGCAAGGGTAGAACCTGAAAAAAAGGAAGACCTTAATCGAAGGCTGTTATGAAAGAAATCATAGTTATAGGAGGCGGGATCATCGGATTGTGCTCTGCTTTCTACCTCAGAAAGGAAGGGCATCGGGTCACGGTCATCGACCAGTCCAATCTCGATGAGGGCGCGTCTTATGTCAATGCCGGATACATCTCACCCAGTCATATTGTCCCTCTGTCTGCGCCCGGTGTGGTCAGAAAGGGTCTTCAGTGGATGTTCGATCCGTCAAGCCCGTTCTATGTAAAACCGCGAATGGACCTCGAGTTCCTGAAATGGGCCTGGGCCTTCAACAAGAGCTGCAACGAGAGGCATGTCGAGAAATCGATACGTGTGATCCGCGATATTTCCCTGTTGAGTGAAGACTTGTACAAGGATCTGCGAAATGATCCCAGGTTTGATTTTCATTTTGAGAAAAAGGGGATACTGATGATCTGCCAGACTGAAAAAATGTTGGAAGAAGAGATCAGGGTGGCGAAAATGGCAAGCGATATAGGGCTTGAGGTGAAGCAGCTCAACGAGGAGGAACTCAAGACTCTTGAAAACAAGACCTCCCTCAATGCCATCGGGGCAACGCATTATCTGTGCGACTCTCATACCACGCCTCATGAATTCATGAAAAACATGAAGAAGAGCCTGGAAGAGGAGGGGGTTGAGATCATAAAGAATGAGAAGATCACTGACCTGAAACTGGAAGGCGGAAAAATCGTGAAAATCCTCGCCAGCGACAGGGAGTTTAGTGCAGATGAATTTGTGCTTGCGGCAGGAAGCTGGACCCCATTGATCTGCAAGAAGATCGGGATTAACATGCTTCTTCAGGCAGGAAAGGGTTACCGCATCAATTGTTTCCGTCCGACGGGGATTCAGTATCCGGCCATTCTGACTGAGGCCAAGGCAGCCGTCACTCCCATGAATGGTTTTACGCGATTTGCGGGCACCATGGAGATAGCGGGGATCAGCAAGAACGTAAACCCTGTTCGTGTGAATGCCATTGCAGCAGCTGCAAAGCGATATTATCCTGAAGTGGAATTGACAGAAGAAGAAAAGCGTGACGCCTCAAGTGGTTTGAGGCCTGTTACGCCCGACGGGCTTCCCTACATCGGTCGCTCCTCAAAATGTGACAATTTGACCATAGCCACAGGACACGCCATGATGGGCTGGAGCATGGCCACGGGAACCGGGAAACTGGTCAGTGAGGTGATATCAGGACAAAACCTTTCGATGGACATTGCGCCCTTCCAGCCCGACCGCTCCTTTTAAAATAATTTTGCATTGAAGCTAGTCGGTGTTAAAGTTCATCGGTGTTGAGACGCATGGTGATCAGATGCCTTTGGAAGCCTGCCTTTTCGTAGGCTCGCAATGCCGGCTCGTTCGTTTGATAGACATCCAGCCGTATTTCGCTCAGGCCCCTGTTTTTACACCATTGGATCAATTTGTCTATGATCATCTGATTGAGGCCCTGCCCCCTGTGCTCTTCCGGGACGAACATGAACCCGAGGTACCCCATACGTTCGTGTTTGAGATAATGGCGATCAGGTTTGATGCGGGCATAACCGGAAGCCAGAATCTCACCTTCACGTTCGACGACATAGACATCTGAGTCTTCTGAGCGGATGAATTCCCCGATGTCGTAATATGAAATTTTCCCATCCTTGATCGTAGGGTCCATGGGCCGTTCTGCCTTGATCAATCCCTGTTCGAATTCGAGCAGGACCGGCAGATCATCCAAAGTGGCTTTTCTGACGGTATACATATCAACAAGAGGTGTCGGCAATGATTTTCCATTCTCCGTCAATCTTCCTGAACAGGATCATGAAGATGCCATCCGCGTCTCCAACCGGGCGTTCCAGGTGGAATTCGCCCATGACGTAATAGGAGTTCTTATCGATCCTGGAGATTTCATTGATCACGAATTTGAGCTGGCCCGTGTGTTCTTTAGTGGGATAAGCCTTTTTGTACCTTTCAAGGGTGTTCACCCAGCCACTGGTGACCCCGTTGCTTCCATAAAACCTGAGCTCTTCTGACTTCCAGTAGCCCTCCATGAATCCTTCGATGTCAAAATTGTTCCAATCTTGTCTTTGTTTTTCTATTACAGCGAGGATCTCCTGTTCTTCGCTGGTCCATTCTCTCTCCTGACCGAAACAGAAAAGAGGCAACAAGAGAAGAATGAGCAGTAGTTTTTTCATGATTCTAAATGATTTGTGTGAAAAGTTTTCGATTTGATTTATGATTTGGGTTAGAGTTGCATAAAATCTTCCTTCAGAACGAGCTCGAGAGTCGCAATGAGTTCACTCCCCTGATCCCGGGTGAAAACCATGGGCGGCTTTATTTTTAGCACGTTGTGATCGGGGCCATCTGTACTCATAAGGATTCCGAACTCTTTCATCCGATTCACCAGATAAGTAGCCTGCTCAGGCAAGGGATGCAGGTTTTGATCTACAAGTTCAACTCCAAGAAAAAGTCCCTGGCCTCGAATGTCTCCCAAAACTGGAAAGCGTTTGCTCAAAGAGAGCAATTCCTCTTTGAGGAATTCTCCTGTTTTCAGTGCATTCTCCTGCAATCCTTCTTCTCTTACAGTGCGAAGGACCTGGGTTGCTATCGCACAGGAAACCGGGTTGCCTCCGAAAGTATTGAAGAACTCCATGCCATTTGAAAATTTTGCAGCGATCTCCTCAGTGCATGCCACGGCCGCTATTGGATGACCGTTGCCAAGGGGTTTCCCGATGGTCACGATGTCGGGTACGACTCCGTGAAGCTCAAATCCCCAGAAGGTCTTGCCCATACGGCCACAACCGACCTGGACCTCATCCGAGATGCAATAACCTCCTGACTGTCGAACTGCCTCAAAGGCCCCTTTCATGAAGCCATCGGGGAGCTCAATTTGCCCGCCACAACTGATTATGGGCTCAAGAATGAGGCCTGCGACATTTCGGCCCTGCCCTTTCACTTTGGTGATTAGCCTCTGCACCTCACTGATGTAATGTTCGCCGGTCTCGGCACCCCTGTATTTCCCGCGGAAGGAATCCGGAAGGGGGAATATGTGGGTATTCTCCGGGCAACCTTGCCCTCCTTTGCCGTCAAATTTGTAGGAACTCACCGCAATGCAGGCATTCGTATTGCCGTGGTAACCCACCTTTGAGGCAAGGATATCCATTTGACCTGAGGCGGTCTTGATCATTCGAAGGGCCAGCTCATTGGCCTCACTGCCCGAATTGACGAAATGAAGTACGCTCAATTCTTTGGGAAGGGTCTTCAAAAGCTCTTCAGCCAGCTCGTTAATATTTTTGTGCAGGTAACGTGTGTTGGTATTCAATACCGCCATCTGTTTTTGCCCGGCCCTGACCACCTTGACGTGCTCGTGGCCAACATGGGCGACGTTGTTCACAGTGTCGAGAAACTTTTTACCTGTTGAATCGATCAGATAGGCCCCGGAGCCCCGAACGATATGAAGGGGTTTCTTATAAGACAGGCTCATGCCTCTGCCCAGGTGCATCTTGCGAAAACGAATCAGCGCCTCTTCATGGATTTCTGCCCTTGGCTTAAGACTCTCCAACTTGAAAAGAAGATTGGGATCGGGGCAGAGCTCTTTGAATACCTCAATCTGGTTGAAATAGGCGACACCGGGAAAATCAATCTCATAATCCAGCATGGAAAGCATGGTCTGAAAATGCAAATGAGGCGGCCAGTTGCCATTCTCGGGATAATCTCCCAGCACAGCGATTTGATCACCGCGTAGTACGCGATCTCCAGGCTTCCAACGTGTGGCACTTTCCACCGTAAGATGTCCGTAAAGGGTAAAAAAGGAAAACCCTTCCAGCTGATGCTTTAAAATCACAAGACCACCGTATTCTTTGTCTCCGGCATCATTCACAGCGGTGATGACTTCCCCGTCAAATAGGGCATGAACCGGGGTGCCCGCCGGGAGCCAAAAGTCTACTCCAAGATGA
>JAUIKV010000223.1 GCA_030430615.1 Bacteroidia bacterium | reverse complement strand
GAACGACGCCTATCGCTCGCGTGAATTTGACTTCATGCTGGCCAACCCGCCATACGGCAAGAGCTGGAAAGTGGATCTGGAAAAAATGGGGGGCAAGAAGGGTATAGCCGACCCACGTTTCGTTATCAAGCATGCGGGAGATCCCGAATACTCTCTCGTGACCCGTTCCAGCGACGGACAGATGATGTTCCTGGCAAATATGCTGAGCAAGATGAAGCATGACACGCCGCTCGGGAGTCGTATTGCGGAAGTCCACAACGGTTCTTCACTCTTCACGGGTGATGCCGGCCAGGGTGAAAGCAACATTCGGCGGTGGATAATTGAAAACGATTGGCTTGAAGCGATTATCGCTTTACCGGAGAACATTTTTTACAATACCAGTATTTCAACCTATATCTGGATATTGACCAACCGCAAAGCAGATGAGCGCCAAGGGAAAGTTCAGTTGATAGACGCAGCGGGCTGGTATCAGTCCCTTCGCAAAAACATGGGTAAGAAAAACTGTGAGCTGAATGAAACCCATATTCAGAATATTTGTAACCTGATCATTGAACCGGAAGAAACCGAACAGTCCAGGATTTTCACTAATGAAGCATTCGGATACCAAAAGGTCATTGTCGAGCGTCCACTACGCTTGTCTGTTCACTTGAACGAAAATAACCTGTGCCGATTCGAGCGACTTTGTACTGAAGCCAAAGAAACCGCTCTCTATTCAGTGATCGAGGCGGTAACCGGTGAAATTGGCGAAGGCCCGCATCTGAACTACAACAGCTTTTTGGATGCTGTTGAATCCAAGTCCAAAGCAATGGCGGTGAAACTTCCGGCTAAATCCAGGAATTTCATGAAAGCCAATCTGGCGGTAGTTGATGAATCAGCAGAACCGGTCAACAAGAAAACTCACAAGGCAGGAAAAGCAGAGCCCAACTCTCTTTACGGTTTATACGACACGACGATAGATGGCAAGAAAGTGGTCGTTGAATACGAACCGGATACTAACCTGCGGGATTCGGAGCAGGTACCGCTTTTGGAGGATGGAGGTATTGCTGCCTTCATTGAACGGGAGGTTCTTCCTTATACACCCGATGCCTGGGTGGACGGCTCCAAAACTCAGATCGGTTATGAGATTTCCTTTACCAGGCATTTCTACAAGCCCATTCCCATGCGGACACTGGATGAAATCAAAGCAGATATTTTTGCCATTGAACAGGAGACAGAAGGTCTGCTCGAAGAAATTGTCGGGGAGGTGGAATCATGAAAGCTATAACCATGAGAGTAGATAACCGCGAAAATCACAAAAAACGCGAAAGGAGAAGTAATCTTTTTCGCGCCTTTCGCGTGTTTCGCGGTTCCATAGGGGAGGCGGAATCGTGAAAGCTTACCCGACTTACAAGAATTCTGGGGTTCCCTGGCTGGGGGATGTGCCAGAGCGCTGGGAGGTCAAGCCTGGGCTCGCAATTTTCAGGGAAAAGCAAGTTAAGAATAAGGGGCTTGTTGAAAAACGTGTTCTGTCATTGAGTTATGGGAAAATTATAATAAAACCTGAAGAAAAGCTTAGAGGGCTAGTTCCTGAGTCTTTTGAAACGTATCAAATTGTTGAATCGGGAGACATAATTATCCGGTCAACCGATATGCAGAATGATCACACAAGTTTAAGAACCGGTCTTGTAAAAGTTAAGGGAATTATTACTTCAGCATATATATGTTTGAATTCAATCAATAATGAATTATCAAACTATAATCACTGGCTTTTGCACGGTCTTGATTTAATGAAGGTTTTCTACGGCCTAGGTTCTGGACTTCGTCAAAATCTATCTTGGAGTGATTTTAAACGCTTACCTTTACCTGTCCCGACAAAGAACGAGCAACAGCAGATCTCCCGCTACCTTGATTGGCAGACCTCAAAAATCAATACCTTCATCAAGGCCAAGAAGAAACTCATCGCCCTGCTGAAAGAGCAGAAGCAAAACGTCATCAATGAAGCGGTAACCAACGGCATTAACCCTGACGTTGAATTGAAAGACATCGGTGTGGAGTTGCTTGGGGAGATTCCGGCGCATTGGGAAGTTTCAAAAAACAAAGCGGTTTACTCCGAGAGAAGAGAGGCTGGTTCAAAAGAACTGCCCATATTGAGTGTCTCGATTCATCATGGTGTTTCTACTGAAGAACAAAGTGAAATAGAGAATCTACGAGCCAAAGTAAGGATTCAAGATCGTGAAAAGTACTTGAGGGTTTATCCGAATGATATTGCGTTCAATATGATGCGTGCATGGCAGGGCGGAATTGGTGTTGTTCAGGTTCATGGCATGGTAAGCCCCGCATACATTGTAGCAAAGCCAAAGAAAGAAATTCACTCACGTTTTGTCGAGTTACTTTTTCGAACCCCACAATTTGTTCAGGAGATGAATCGAAACAGCAGAGGGATAACTGATTTCAGAAAACGCCTCTATTGGGATCAATACAAAAACATTTTTATTGTTTTACCTCAAATTGACGAACAGCAAGAAATTGTCGCTTACATCGAAAAAGAAACCGCTCTCATCGACAAAACAATCACCCGCACTGAACGAGAAATCGAACTCATTCAGGAATACCGCACCCGCCTTGTTTCTGATGTCGTGACTGGAAAAGTAGATGTGCGCTCCGTAGAAATTCCGGACTTTGAGCCCGTTGAGGCCGAGCAGGAAGCGCTGGATGAAGAAGAGTCTGAAGACGAACTGATTACGGAGGGCATCCAAGAATGAATGTTTTACCGAGAAAAGCGCGAAAGACGCTAAAATAAGAAGAAGATACTTTTCGCGGTTACATAGGAGGTCTTTAGAATGGATAAGAAAGCGATACAGAAAGCCCCCAATGATTACCTTCAGCTCTTCATTGAAGTGAAGGAACGTGTCCGCAATGCCCAGTATCAAGCGCTCAAAGCTGTCAATACAGAACTGGTCGGGTTGTATTGGGATATAGGACGCATGATAGCAGAGAGGCAAGAACAGTCTGGTTGGGGAAAATCAGTCGTAAAACTTTTGTCGCAGGACTTGCAACAAGAATTCCCCGGAATCAGCGGGTTTTCGGTGCAAAATCTTTGGTACATGCGTCAATTTTATCAGGAGTATCACGCACATCAAAAACTCCAACCACTGGTTGGAGAAATTGCCTGGGCACACAACCTCGTTATCATGAGCAAATGCAAAGACCCTCTCCAGCGTGAATTTTACATCCGTATGACCCGAAAATTCGGTTGGTCAAAAAATGTTCTTGTCCACCAGATTGAAAATCAAAGCTACGAAAAATCACTCCTGGGACAGACCAATTTTGACAAGGCCCTGACTCCTGAATTACGCGCTCAGGCCAAACTTGCGGTGAAAGATGAATACACCTTTGATTTTCTCGAATTGGGCGAAGATCACAGTGAAAGGGAACTTGAAAAAGCCATTCTCGCAAGGATAGAACTGTTTTTAAGGGAGATGGGCGGCAACCTTGCTTTTATGGGAAGCCAGTATCGATTGGAAGTTGAAGAAGAAGAGTATTTTATCGATCTGCTCCTGTACCACAGACGCTTGAAAACCCTCATCGCCATTGAACTTAAAATTGGCAAATTTAAACCTGAATATGTTGGGAAAATGCAGTTCTACCTGCGGGCTTTGGATCAGCAGGTTCGACTGGAAGGTGAAAACCCGTCTATAGGTATCATCCTCTGCAAAGAGAAGAAACGAACCATTGTTGAATACGCACTGCATGACGCCAGCAAGCCCATTGGTGTGGCCACATACGAAATCACCAAAACATTGCCCGAATCACTTCAAGGTGAACTCCCCACACCGGAAGAAATTTCGAGATTACTGGAGGGCATTGAGGAATGAAAAATTTAACCACGAAAGACACGAAAAGCACGAAAGCAAAAATTCTTTTGAAGGAAGATTGTTATCAGATTCAGGGGGCCATCTTTGATGTGTATCGTGAAATGGGGTGTGGTTTTCTGGAAGCGGTTTATCAGGAATGTCTGGAGAAGGAATTCGGAAAACGCGGCATACCATTTGTCGCACAACCTGAGCTTCGCCTGACATATAAAGGCGAATCACTTCGACAAACCTATAAGCCTGATTTTATCTGTTATGAGCAAATTATCGTTGAGCTTAAAGCCGTAAAAGACATTGCGCCTGAGCATAAAGCTCAGGTAATCAATTATTTAAAAGCGACCGGGTTGAAACTCGGATTACTGGTTAATTTTGGAACTTACCCGAAAGCGTCAATTACCCGTCTGGCTCTTTAACCTTTCGTGTTTTTCGTGTCTTTCGTGGTTCAAAGGAAATAAGAATGAAATTTACCGATACCAGTGAAGCCGGCCTTGAAACAATCATCGTCAAGTCGTTGATTGAAGAAGCTGGTTATCAGGCAGGTAATCCTCAGGATTATGATCGTGCCCACGCGGTTGACCTCGCCAAGTTGACGGCATTTATACTGGACACTCAGCCGGAGGTTGCGGAGCGTCTCAGCCTGGAAGTTGATTCCCCTAAAAGAACACAATTCCTTCATCGGCTGCAGGGTGAAATTGCCAAACGGGGTATCATTG
>JAUIKV010000222.1 GCA_030430615.1 Bacteroidia bacterium | reverse complement strand
AGAGAGAAATTTGGCCTGCATCTGGCTGAGCTCCTTTTCTTTTTCAAACGCCCGTTTCGCGTTCTCCTCGGCCCGGATCCTTTCATCAACCTCTTCTTTCAATAAAAAATTGGCTTTTTCCAGGTCTGAAACCGCCTTGGTCAGGAGCTGTGTTCTTCGATCCACTTCACTCTCGAGCCGGCGGTTGGATTCCTTGATCTCGGATACCTTCTTCTTTCGTGTACCGATCTCTGAGATCAGTGCCTTGGCGTACCTTTTGCCTTCATATTCGAAAAAATTAAGTCCGATTTCAAGATCGAGAATCTCCCCGTTCTTGTGTTGGCCCAAAAACTCGCGCCCCTTACCCTTTTTGAATTTTCGGGGGTATTGAAAATAAGACTCAAAATGGTAGTGGTGAACATTTCTGTGGGGTTCAGGAATGAGAATCTCTATAGATTTACCAATCAGCTCCCCTGATTCATAACCAAAAATCTCCTCACAGGCAGAATTATTCATTACGATTTCCCCTGCATCATTTGCTATGCACAATCCCTCAATCAGTGAATCAAAGCAAATCTTATAAAAAGCTTCATTGTCCATTCCCATGGCCTGAGCTTTAAGATCTAATCAATGAAGTTACTAAATTTTAGGCTTTTTTGAAAGTAATTGACGACTTTTTTGAGGAGATTTCCTGGCCGTTCTTAAACATGGATTTGTCGACCAACTGGCCATTCTCGTCGTAAGACTCGGATTCACCGTGCAATCGCCCATCCTCAAAGAATCCCTTTCTCTTCAACACCCCGTTGGGATAATAGATCTCGAACGGCCCATCTTCTTTTCCTCCTTTGTAGTAGCCCTTTCGCTTCAAACGTCCGTTCTCATAGAACATCTCGAATTCTCCTTCCTTCAAGCCTTCCGCATAGTTGCTGCGAACATAAAGGGTCAAATCTTCATAATAATGTTCATAGGGTCCGTCCAGCTTGTCATTAACATACTGTGCCTTTTCCTTGAGGTTTCCATTCTCGTAATATTTGACTGATATGCCGTCCTTTTTCCCTTCCAGGTATGCAACACCGGATTTCAGCTGCCCGTTTTCGTAATAGGTCTCCTGTGCACCTTCAAATTCTCCTTCGCGGTGATAACCTTTGGCCTGGATCTGACCGTTCCTGTAGTAGCGAATCAAAGGCCCGTCATATTTGCCTTGTTCAAAGCTGGTGCTTATGCTGAGTTGGCCGTTGTCGTAATACTCTTCAAACGCCCCGTCATAGAGATCGTTTTTAAAATTTGCCTTTCTCCTCAGTTGACCATTCCCATAGTAAAGTTCGTAGGGCCCTTCCTTGATTCCGTTCTTAACGGTGTAGCGCAATTTTTTGCTCACATAGTCCTCGTAGACCACGCCGTTCAGTCTTTCCTCACCGGCAAAGATCGTTTTCTTCCCATTTACATTTCGCTCCTCTATCTCTGAAACATGGACCATATTCTGAGCCTGCATTTCAACACATAAACAGGTCAAGAGTAAAACCACTAAGCTTCTTTTCTTCATCTTTTCAACAATTTCTGACCCCCAAATCGCTTAAAAATAGGAATTTATCTCAAAGTTGCGGGGGAGGCCCTTCAAGACTTATTACTTTTTTTTCACAAAAAACGACGAAGATAAACAATAAAAACTTTATCGAACTAGTTGTTTTTGACCAGCTTAAGCTCAACTTCTTTTCCCTTGGTCACAATAATCGGCGCTTTGTTTGCGCCCTCTAAAGTGCCTTGGATTACCTGTATCTGGGCACCTTCGACTTGTGGAGGTTCAAGGATCAATTTCCATCCCGGAGCTGACTGCTCCACTTTAATGTGCAGATCCGATTCCGTACGGTGATAATGCACGCTGATCCTATTATCGGCTACCTGGACTTCCTCGAGAGAGGCTTTGTTCCACTTCTTTGGCATCCTGGGCCGGATGTGTATTTCCTTCTTGGATGCATCAGGCTGAATCCCGAAAAATTGTTGAACGATGGGCACAGCGAAACTGTAGATGTTCCAGGCCTGTGTCATCATTCCATAGTCAGGAGATACTTCATACATGCTCCCGGGTAATGCATAGCTGAAGGTTCGGGTCATCCGCTCCAGATAATTCAGCGCCTCATCCGGGCGGTCGTAGTTGTTTTCTGCTACTGCCTGAACCCCGGTTGGGAGGGTCATGACCGCACCCGTGTATGAAAATACTTTGCTGCCCTTGAAGGATCCGTCATCAGATCCTGCGGATTCATCGCGATCAATGCCCGTGACAAAGACCCCAAAAGGATTGACAAACTTCTGAGCCGTCGTCAGAGCCGCTGATGCTTTTTCACGATCAGCAATTCCCATTTCCATCGGGGTATTGACAACCCAATTGTGATGAACCACAAACGGCTTCGGACGAGAGGATGGGTTCTGTTCAATCGCTTTTCGTGTTGCTTTCAGCTCTTCAACGGCCCAGGGTTTATTCAAAGTGTCGGCTCTGAGGATCGCGTCATCGATCAGGTGCAAAGCTTGCCTGTCGGTACCGATGAAGTCTGCATAGGAAGCGAATTCCTGTGACCAGAAAGCCTCATTGATCTTTGTCTTCAACTCTTGGGACAATATTGAATAACGCTCGGACAACTCCTGCCTTCCCAAAGCCAAAGCCATCTTTGAAGCGTCTTCGAAGGCTCTTTGCGTGTAAGATGCGACATCAATCATCTCGCTGTCAAGACCGTGAATTTCCATCATCCCAAAACCTTCAGGGAACAAATTGCCATCTTTGTCGTTCTCTCGCATCAGCCAATCGAGCCCCTTCTCAATGGTAGGGAAATACCTCTTCAGGAAATCGAGGTCGCCATTCCATCGATAAGCCTCCCAAATCAGTGAGGCAAACTGGGGGGTCTCGTTGATATTGCCTTTATTGAAGACGTATCCATTGGTGGAGACCTCATGAACTATACGTCCGTTTCCGTTGGTAGCATTGGAAATGCTATCCAGTAATTCGATGGTTTTGTACACCGTTTCCTGTTGGCCAATTGCCATATAGCCTTTCAGCGCATATTCGCTGTCGACGCCAAACCACCAGGGATAGTCGGGTATTCCTGCCATGATTCCTGTTCCCACTTCGGGGACATGTCTGACGAGCCAGTCGCAATTGTATTTCAACCACTCGAACGTTTGCTGTAGGTTTTTGTCGGGAATCGTCAGTTTGGAGCGTTTCGCCAGTTCCTGGTACCTATCTCTTTTCTGCTCCAGCAGTTGTTTAGGGTTTGAGGAGACCTTTTTAAACTCTTTCATCAGCTCTTCTCGCCCGTGGTAAGAACCTGCAATGTAGAACACGAGACTCTCAGATTCTCCTGGCTTCAAGCTGATTTCATAGTCCAGGTAATTTGAAGTTCCCCGACCTTTGAGGGTATTGTCTAAGTCTCCCCTTGAAAGAGGATTACGCTTTGCTCCATACATGACAAACCAGGGATTGAGCTGATCTTTTGCAAGCCACGCATGGTCGTCATCAAGAAAGGAAGCCTCGTCCATCCCATCGGTCATTCCGGTTTTTTCTCCTAACCAGGTCGGTCGAAGATCCGTGTGCCCCGTAAAACGGAAGGTGAACTTCTCGTTCTTATCGCCTTGGTTCCTCAGGAAGTACTCTACTACCAATCCTTGTATTCCATCGGGAACAAATTGGGTCCGCGACACCTCCATCGAGCTCGCTTTGAGCGAGAATTCATGTGCATTGGCCACCGGATAATTCACAAAGGTGCCTGAGCCCTGCAAAGGGATCGAATTCCCTTCCTGAAGCAATTCTGCCTGGAAGCCATCCATCAATTTAATCGGATGGTTCCAAATCCCTCCCATCTCGCCAGCGATGTGCCAACCGAGCTCCGGAAAGCTGCCGTCCTGATGACCGACCAGATAAATTCGATCGCCAGCGGTCACAAAAGGTGTTTTCAAATAAGATGACTTTCCCTCTATGCTGGGGCTCTCTTTTAAAACATCGGCTAATTTTTGAGGTTTGGGAGCCTCATTTCGTCCACAACCTGTGAAACTCAAGAGCAAAAGACTAATGAAAATTCGACTCAATAGACAAAAGTGTTTCTTCAAAGTGTACTTCATGATTCTTTTTAAACGGACCCCATCAATCGCTTCTCAAAACAGACGCTGTTTTCAATTCCGACATAGGGTTCAAAGTTCTCTATTCTCACATACCCGTTCTTCTCATAAAGCCCGATGGCTTCGGGTTGTCTCTTGCCTGTTTCCAAAATGATCCGGGTCATCTTCAAATCGGAGGCCCAATTTTCAAGCTCTTTGAGCACAATTGTGGCGATTCCTGCTCCTCTGTGTCCGGGAAGCACATACATGCGCTTTACCTCCATAGTCCGGGGAGCGACCTGTTTCATGGCCCCACAAGCTACGGCTTCCGATTCCTCATAGCATAGAACAGAATGCCTTATATGCTCCAGACCGTTGTATAAACTGTAAAAAGCGTTATCCTCACCATCCCTTTCAGCGAGGTCAGCATCCAGCAATTCTACAAGTTTCAAAAAATCTGGATTTTTGGAATCGGTTCGGGTCAATCTCATTCAGAAGCAACTGTTT
>JAUIKV010000221.1 GCA_030430615.1 Bacteroidia bacterium | reverse complement strand
GGCTTCGTAACTTCGAACCGTTCCCTCTACCACCATCATCACATTGGGCCGATTGACTGCCAGCAAACTCCTGCTTCCAAGGCCATTGCCTTTGGCAGTCCATCCCGAACTGACCGCGTAAGCCTGAATTGAAAACTCAGAAGAAAGCTCATTGATCACCCGATTGAGGTCGGTCAGCAGACCTTCTTGCTGATCGGCCACCGGGACCATGAGGGTACCTCGTCGAAAATCCACACTCTTCCCCCCGATATCCATGCTAAAAGGCTTGGCTGAGGTCTTGACTGTGATTCCGCGATCGAGGAGCTGGTAGAGAAATGCCGGGGCATAATAGTCGTCGTATGGTATTACGTAGGCATAGGAGGCCTCTGAGACGCTCTGAACGTCAACTTTATTGGTTTCCCAGGTCAGCTTCTGCCCTGTTCCGGGAATTTTGCCCAACTCATTGCCACGCATGTTGTAAAAGTTCACCATCGACCAGGCCGAAGTATCATAATATACACTGTCGCGATACTTGCTGTAAGTCTCGAAAAGCGATTGGACCATGTAATATTGCTTCTGATAGGTGGGAACCACAAAAGATTGTCCTGCCTTGTAAGTTTTCCCTTTGACCCGCATGTCTGCTTTCAGCGGATACACCTCGATCTGGTGCTTGAGCAACACCTCGATGAAAGATTTGTTTCTGTTCTTGTCGTAATTGTCACCGAACACGTAGCCTTTGACCTTCGAACTTCCTGCCTTCTGCAGTGATTTTTTGAAAAAATCATTTTGGTATTCATAGAGCAGATCTTTGTTTTTCACCGCAGCCTTAAGTGTCGCCATGCTTGACACGAACTGATTTCGAATGGTGAACGGAAACCCGATCTCACCTGTGGGAGTCTCCTGAAGATGCCCCCGGGAACTTGCCTGTTCGAACAAAAGCGCCAGAGACCCCTGCAGATCCATGTAGGTGGAGCCATAGCCCGGATACGTTGAGTCATAGACCTCATCGGTAAAATACAGGGAGCCGATCTTGTCGAGATCCGCAACATACTGTTCGGCGAAGACTTTGTTCAACACATTCCTGTTTTCGGCTGGAGTAATGGGGTTCAAGGAGGCTGATTTGTTTTTCGGTTCGAAAAAGTAGGTGCTGGAGGTGCCCATTTCGTGAAAGTCGGTCACCACATTCGGATACCAGTTGTGATACCACTTCAGTCTCCCGGTGCTTTCAGGGTTCACACCCAGGAGCAGGTCGCGGTTGAGATCGAACCAGTAGTGATTCGTCCTTCCATGCGGCCACCCCTCGTTGTGCTCTATGTCGTTCTTGTCTGCGATAAGCGGGTTGCCACGATACGTATTGGCCCAATTCGTGTGTCTGTCTCGTCCATCAGGGTTGATAGTTGGATCGAGAAATACAATCGTATGCTCCAGGAACTCTTTCACCTGTGGGTTTTCAGAGGCCAGCAGTACATAGGCCGTGAGCAGGGCAGCTTCAGTACTCGAAGGTTCATTTCCGTGAACCCCGTAGGCGAGATTGACGAACAGGGGCAGGTCAGAGAAGTCTTTCACATCGGTTTCCGGATCAACCACCTGCAAGTGTCTTTCACGAATGGCTTCCAGGTTGTCGAGATTTTCAGGGGTTCCTATGGTCAGGATGACCAGCTTCCGGTTCTCGTGCGTTTTACCGTAAACGCTGAGGGAGGCCTTGTCGGATACCTCGGCCAATTTGGTCAGATAGGCCAATACGAGGTCATGTCGTGTGTGATAATCCCCGACAGGATACTCCAGGAACTCCTCCGGGCTGGGAATCGAGGCATCAAAAGGTTGGTATTCTCCGTAGTAATAATCCTGGGAAAAAAGGGTGAATCCAGTCAGCAAACAAGTGAAAAATAGGAATCTTTTAAGCATGAATTTTCGAATTTAATTTCCTAAAATTAAACATCTTTGTTAAATAATTCGGGCGGGAATGGCCCAAAAATTGGTAATTTTCGGACAAAACCCGGGAAACGACAAATTGAGCCCGGTGAACGACAAATCTATATTTTTCAAGAACCTGTGAAAGTCCTTTTTATAGATACAAATCATCCGCATTTGATCAATAGTTTGCGAGCTCTGGGCCTGCAATGCGATGAAGATTACACCTCTTCAAAAGCCGAAATCGAAGGCAAAATCTCGGCCTACCAGGGTCTGGTGATTCGAAGTCGATTCTCAATTGACAAATCTTTTTTGGACAGGGCCTCCAATCTGAAATTCATAGGTCGCGTCGGTGCGGGTCTCGAAAACATTGATATTGACTATGCCGAAGAGAAAGGCATCCGTTTGATTGCGGCTCCTGAGGGTAACAGAAATGCTGTTGGCGAACACGCGTTGGGAATGATCCTGGCTATGTTCAACAAGTTGAAGCAGGCCGACAATGAGATTCGAAACGGGCTCTGGCGAAGAGAAGAGAACCGTGGCCAGGAGCTCGAGGGCAAAACTGTTGGGATCATCGGTTACGGAAACATGGGCAAGGCCTTTGCAAGGAAGCTCCGGGGTTTCGACTGCGAGGTTATGTGCTACGATATCAAGAATGATGTGGGAGATGAGAATGCCACCCAGGTTGACCTGGACACCCTGTTCCAAAAAACCCAGGTTCTTTCATTGCATACGCCGCAGACCCCGCTTACCGTTGGCATGATCAATAGCCCGTTCATCGATCGCTTCAACCATCCCTTTTACCTGATCAACACGGCACGCGGATCTGCTGTTGTCACATCAGATCTCATGGAAGCCATTGATTCGGGCAAGGTTCTGGGGGCCTGCCTGGACGTTCTTGAATACGAGAAAACGTCCTTCGAAGATTTCTTCGCGGACGACAGCCTCCCTGCAGGTTTTCAAAAGCTCATCGAATCAGAGAAAGTATTGCTTAGTCCTCATGTGGCTGGCTGGACAGTTGAATCCAAGTTCAAACTCGCCGATACCATCGTTGAGAAAGTAAAGTCATTCCTGAAGGAATAAGCTGTTATGCTGAAATTGGTTTACGAACCCAAGATTCCTTAATTCTTTTGCGCGGCTTGCAAAAGGTAATCATTAGGCAAGGCATCTCCCATTCTCTGGTCTCCCATGACGCCTCCGAATCTCACCTTGTCAATGGGGCTGTGATTGCCCTGGCTGTCAATGTAGAATGTCGACGAGACAACTTCCATGACCGAAAGTTCCTGTCCGCGGTACAGAATCTCGATGATGTCAGACACACGGACTACAACTTTGTCGGTTTCCTTTTGAGGAACCACCGATATCAGTTTCTCGGGATCCACGAAGTTGCCCCGATGCCTTATGCGATAACCCTGGGCGAGAAGGTCCTTTGCAGCGAGTGCCCTCATAAAATGAAGCACAGAACCAAAATAGGTTCTCTGCCTTGCCTGCTCGATTGCCGGTGAACCAATCGAATCGAGACTTTTATAGCGATTCAAACCCTTGTAAATCACCCCGGAGGATACCAGGTTCTTTTTGTTTCGACTTACTTTGCTGTAGCCTAATCCGAAGGCCCTCAAATCAGCAGTGATCAGATACTGCAATTGACGATTCTCGATCAACAGGGGGGCCTTCGTGCGGGCGTAGAGTCTTTTCCGCTTTTTGCTGAAAGTAAGGATCAGGTCCTCCTCGTTCAAAATCGTGCACCTTTTGCCACGCAGCGAGGTTCCCAGATAGTGTTTTTTAAATTCTGACAGCTTCAGCTCTCTGGGCCAGTCGTCATCCGGAGACAGGACGACTTCCTCCAAAATATTGGAGTCTGGTTCCAGATACAGCTTGAGGGTTCGGGTTCCATCGGGTTTCGAACGTACAAGTGTTGAATATCCAATAAAGGAAACGACGAAAGAAGACTCGATCCCTTCGGGAATGACAATTTCAAACGCTCCATCGAAATCGGTTGAAGTGCCTATGGTTGTATTGTCCATGTAAACCGAGGCTCCGACCAGGGGATCCCGGGTCTCTTTGTCGTACACAAAACCGGAAACCGCTTGGGCGTTGAGCCTGTCAGAAATCAACAGTATTGAAAAAACAACGATGATTGATAATCTCATTCTGAATAGAAACTGGCAGAAATCACTCCACGATATCGCCGCCATGTTAGATCAGCACAATTCAATGAAATAGTGCAATAGATCTGTTGTGGTAATGATTCCCACCAGTTTCCCGTCGTCTACTACGGGCAAAGAATGAAACTCTTTGCTCGCGAGGAGCTTCGAAACCTCTAAGATGGTCGTTTTCGGGCTTGCCGTTAGCGGATTCTTGATCATCAGGTCCCGAATGCTCAGCATGTTGTATACAGGTGTATCCTCTGTTCCTTCTTTGCTGTAAGCGTCTATGAAGCTTACGCGTTGCAAGTCAGACAAACTGACTAAACCTATCAACTTATCACCCCTGCAGCGGCAGCAGCGTAACCTTTACTTTCTTCTTTTTCAGCCGTCCGTTATTCAGCTTTCGCACCAGGTCAGCCGCCTGCTTGCGGGGTACGGCGGCGAAGGCACAGTCCTGTTTGAGCTCGATGAGGCCGACCTGATCGGCTTGCAGCTGGCCCTGTTGGATGAGGAAACCCGCGATATCGCCTTTGGAGATCTTGT
>JAUIKV010000220.1 GCA_030430615.1 Bacteroidia bacterium | reverse complement strand
TGCCTGATCCGGCACCCTTGGTTTATCATCCTTAAGAATAATGGTATGGATCGAATGGAACATGGCTAAAACCTGTACACCACAGCATTGATATTCATTCCGGCTCCGACCGAGGCAAAGACGACGACATCCCCTTCTTTGAGCTCATGATCCTTCATCTCACCCTTGAGAATAAGGTCCAACAAGGTAGGGATGGTCGCCACAGAAGCGTTGCCGAGCCATGATATAGTCATTGGAAGAGTGAATTCGGGCATCTCATCCAGTCCGTACAGTTGGTAAAGCCGGTCGATGATCGCGTCGTCCATTTTTCCATTGGCCTGGTGGATGAGCACTTTCTTCACGTCACGCAGGTGAACATTGCTCTTGTCGAGACAGTCCTTGATTGCCTGGGGCACATTCTCGAGGGCATATTGATACAACTTGCGCCCCTTCATTTTGAGGTAGATTTCTCCTTGATCTTCAAGCTCGGGATTATACGATTTGCCCATGTAGAGCATCTGAGAATGAATTACGGTGTCTGATCGGGTGTTATGCGACAGGATCCCGAATGGAAAATTGTCATTTCTGCGGGCCCCCAGGATTGTAGCTCCTGCTCCATCGGCATACAACATGCTGTCGCGATCATGCGGATCTGAAATGCGAGACAGCACATCCGCCCCAATCACAAGGATTTTTTTCGCATCTCCGGATCTGATGAAGTAATCTGCCTGAATGATTCCCTGAAGCCATCCCGGACACCCGAAAGGAAGGTCATATGCAATTGTCGCCGGGTTTTTAATTCCCAGTTTATGTTTGACGCGTGCCGCCAGGGAGGGAACTATATCCAAGGATTTTACATCCTTTTTCACGTCGCCAAAATTATGGGCAACGATGATGTAATCGAGCTCTTCTGCGTCAGTATTTGAAGATTCTATCGCTTGAACAGCGGCGTAATAGGCAATGTCGGAAGTGACCTGGTCATCAGAGACGTACCTTCTTTCCTCAATGGCTGTTATCTCAAGGAATTTGTCAATGATCTCCTGGTTTGATTTATTGAGCTTCTTCCCACTGGAATCATAAAATTCATTGGCCAGAAAATCCTCATTTCTAATGCGTCTTGAGGGTATGTAGCTTCCTGTTCCAAGAATGACGCTGGCGTTGCTTCTAATCATTGTTCGTAATATGTATAATTGTTATCCTCCATCAATTCGCCAATAGCCAGTCTTTGAATTTGCAATCAACACCAGAGGCCAATACAAAAATAGGCATTCCTGATAGCCCGAAATGCTCCCAAAAGCCAAAATGTTCAAATATTTCAACCGAACAGAATCACCAGACTGGCGGAGATGCCGATAAAATACATCATAATTTCAAGATACCCTTTTCCCTGGATCAGTTTTTCAATTTTGTCTGTAGTACTTTCTTTGGATTCGTGTGTTGGTGTAAAAGTCCCCATCGGAATAGAATTTAAATTATCAAGTAAAAGTATCCTGACTTAGGTAAAGGGAAGATGACAAAAGTCACTCCGTAACAATTATTACACAAATCAAGGGCGCCAGGTGTTGAAACTCGAAGCGGGCAGCCCAGCAGCATTAAACAGGTTGGAAATACTTGTGTTTCCCCACGCAAAGCGGACAAAGACAGGTTCCTTCACCTTATTGGAAACAAGAACTATATGTTCATTTTTGATCCGGGCGCGTGCAGGAAAAAAGATCCTATCGGCACCGGCAAGTTCGAAAAGGGATTCCGAGTGAGGTTCGAAATGCAACCCTTCATTGTAATCGAATCTGACGTACATTTTGTTTTTCTCAATTGCTATGCCCGAAAGCTCAGGGCTTTCGACGAGCTCATCCAGACGCTTGTAATGCTTCTTCAATGCTAGTCGCGCCAAACGATCTCCTACTTTGAGCTTCTCTTTGGGGTGGATGTCATCAAGATCAGCGAGGTCGCTAATGACGACCATTCCCGAATTAGGAGCGTGTTTCGAAACGCGTCTCTGAGCTTCACGAACCTGAACCCCCTGCTCAGGCTCTCCATAAGCAAATGGAGCAATCTGCACATAATAAAAAGGAATTTCCTGATTCCACAAATCTCTCCACGAAGTGATGAGGTTGGAGAGAATAAATTCATAATACCTTGAGTTGATGGCGTTGGCTTCACCCTGGTACCAGATGACTCCGGCTATCTTCAAGTGTCGAAGCGGCAGGATCATGGCGTTGAAAACCAACGAGGGCTTTTGCGGTCCCCAGGGTGTGGGCTTGAGAATCTCACTTGCCGCCCTAAGCGAATCGCTTGCAATAAAGTATTTTTCAGGTATCCAGGCTTCCGCAGGGGTTCCGCCCCAGCTTGAATTGATTATGCCCACAGGAACTTTCAGGTTTTGTTGAATCTGCTTGGCGAAGTAGTAGCCGACTGCACTGAAATCCTTGGCCGTTTCTGGCTTGCACACCTGCCATTTCCCGTGAAGATCGATTTGTTCTGCTTCAGCGCTTCTTCTTACCACCTGGAAAAGACGGAGGTCAGGAAGGTCAGCTACGGCAATCTCCTCCTCTCCCCGATTGACACCCCCGGACAGAGGCCACTGCATGTTCGACTGCCCGGAGCAGACCCACACTTCGCCGATCATCACATTCTCCAGCAGGATTTGATTGTACCCTGAAATCTTGATCTCATACGGGCCACCAGCTTCCGGTGTCATCACCTGCACACTCCAATTGGCGTGACTGTCGGTGACAGTTTTGATCACTTCGCCGTTCCAGCTGGTGAAAATCTCTACTTCTTCCAGGGGATCTCCCCAGCCCCAGAGGCGAATCTCTGCGTTTTGTTGCAGAACCATGTCACTTGAAACCAGTGACGGAAGGGTGACGCTTGCCCAAGCAGAAACATTGAAAAACAACAGGTTACAGGTCAAAAAAAGATAAAAAAATGATTTCATATTTTCAGTAAATGATTATTTTTTGGCTCCGCCATTTTCCAATATAAATTTAAAGGTGGGAATCAGGGCATCGGCAATTCTCCGATGATCGTCAATGGAAGGATGTCCTGTGCATCCTGAAGCCGCGAAGGGCTCCAGGTCAAAAATATCTACTTCAATTTCAGGTTTGAGGGCTTGTTGGATCTCATTCAAGCATTCCACGAGCACTTTGTGATTCTCGCCGTGAACTATCGGGCTCGAGAGCAAAAGGATTTGGGCATCCGAATAATGACTTCTCACGGTCTTTACAAAGTCTATATAGTTTGAAACGAAGGCCTTACGGTTGAAGGGGAGTCTTTCTTTGATTCCATCTCCACCTGACAAATCATTGGTTCCCAAACAGATGCTGACTAAATCCGGCTTCACTTGAAACGAATAGGGTTTGTACACAGGTCCATTCAGGTAAAGGTTCTCATACACCTCGGGCATGATGGGCTCCTTATCGTGCTCGTCATTCCAGTTTCTGTAGATCCCGATGCCGGATACCGAACTCAAAAAAAAGTCCACTTCCAGGGCTCTTGCTATTCTCGGTCCATAGGCCAGGTAGGCATTGCTCTGATCGTGATAATACGCAGTCCCGCAAGGAATGGTCTGGGTGTCTGCCGCAGCGCCACATGTAATCGAATTTCCAATGAATTCGATCGTTTTAAAGCGGGCAGGAATTTTACTCAGCGTCGAGCTGGATTCGATGGCCCGAATGATCAGGTTTCCGGTAGCGGCTTCGGTGGCCTTGAAAATCCCGATCTTGCTCATTTCATCTTTTGAGAGCCCTATTCGGATGTCACGAATCTGGTCGTCATTCAAGAGATATCGCCCCTGGTACAAGTCATTTATCGTAATCACAAAGCTGTTTCCATGTTTATACTCCGACTGCAGGTACAGGATCACACTGTCTGACTTGACCTGAAATTCCACCGAAGAGGCAGAGCCGATTAGCGCAACGCTTTTGTCTTGGAGGATATCGTAACGGCCCTTGCAACTCACTTCAGAATAGAACGGCTCCTTCAATGTCATCGGTGCGTATGCAGCATCCACCGACCAGCAAAAAATCGAAACAGAGACAAGAACAATCAACCATTTTACAGCCATGATCGCGGAATTTTTCTGAATTGTTGTAGATCACAAATGTAGCAGACTTTTGAAACTCTTCACAGTTTTTTGTAGATTCGGTTCATTCTAGAAACAAGATGTATGACTAACTCGAAATATCTGAAATCGTTCGGATTCCTCTTTCTAGTGTGCCTCGCTCAGCTTCTGGTTTCCTGTTCGAAAAACGAAAGTGAATTGAACGATTCAACCACCTCACAAAATCAATCAACTATGGATGAAAACGAAGTCACGCGATTAGAGAATCTGGAATATCTCGCCCTGGGAGATTCTTACACAATTGGAGAAGGCGTGTCGGAAGAACTGAGATGGCCCAATCAACTCGCCCAGCAATTGACTGGGGTAAACATAGAGATCGAAAAGGTTGAAATCATAGCTAAAACGGGTTGGACCACGAGAGACCTTCTGAATGGAATTGAGGCCTCTTCACCGGGAAAACACGACCTGGTATCTCTGTTGATCGGGGTCAACAATCAGTATCAGAAGCGTCCCATTGAACAGTTTGAGAACGAGTTCGGCA
>JAUIKV010000219.1 GCA_030430615.1 Bacteroidia bacterium | reverse complement strand
TTTTAGTAGTCTCTTCTTTCTTCTCTTTACGTTTCCTTCGACCACGTAATGATCAATTGTAGGTGCGAAGACATTCATCAAGAGGATGGCCATCATCATACCTTCAGGCAAAGTAGGGTTCACTACGCGGATCAAGATGGCGAACACACCGATCAGGAATCCGTAGATCCATTTGCCTTTTGTGGTTTGGGCTGCAGTGACGGGGTCAGTTGCCATGAACACCAGTCCAAACGCAAAGCCTCCGACAAGCAGGTGCTTCCACCAAGGGAAGTTCAGGAGTTCGTTCGTCGTACTTCCGATTGCATTGAAAATCAGTCCCATCAAGGCAGCGCCCAAGAGGCAGGAAATCATGATTCTCCAACTCGCTATCCCTGTGAACAGCAAAAAGGCCGCACCTATCAAAATCATCAACACCGAAGTCTCACCGACCGAACCGGGTATGAAACCCATGAACATGTCGAAGACGCTCGTTTGCGGCACCGTTCCTCCATAGAGGGCTCCAAGGATGGTTTCTCCCGATACGCCATCGGCGACGGAATCAGCAACCCAAACTTCGTTACCCGACATGAAGGGCGCGTAAGCAAATAAGGCGAATGCCCTGGCCACCAATGCAGGATTCAGGATATTCATTCCTGTACCTCCAAAAGCCTCCTTACCAATGATCACGGCAAAAAAGACGGAAACGGCCAACATCCAGAGCGGGAAGTCGATTGGCATGATAAGAGGAATCAGAAGACCAGTAACCAGGTATCCTTCATTGACCTCATGACCACGAAAAACCGCATAAGCAAACTCGATACCCAGACCTACTCCATAGGAGACAATCACCATGGGCAGAAACCTGACGGCTCCAAAGGTGAAGTATTCCATAAAGCCGTGACCGTCACCCATATTCTGGTAACCGACATTCCATATCCCGAAGATCATAGCTGGGAGCATGGCGATCACAACAGTGATCATCACCCTTTTCAGGTCAACCCCGTCCCGTATGTGGGCTCCGGTTTTTGTTGTGTGATTCGGTACGAACAGGAACGTCTCGAATCCGCTGAACGCCGGTCCGTACTTCTCATACTTGCCTCCCTTTTCAAAGTTAGGCTTAATCTTATCTAATTGATTTCTTAAAAAATTCATCTAACCTACTTCTTTTATCATTAAATCTAATCCTTTGCGAATGATGTCCTGGGCCTCGATTTTGGAGCTGCTGATGAAGTCGATCAGGGCAAAATCTTCAGGCGCCACCTCGTAGATGCCAAGATTTTCCATTTTTTCAATGTCCTCGACCATAGTTGCCTTCAGCAACTGCATCGGGTAGATATCCATGGGAAAAACCTTTTCCATCTCCCCGGTGATCACGAAAGCTCTTTCTTCACCGTTCATATTGGTGTCCAACTCATATTCTTTGTTGGGAGCGAGCCAGGACAAGAAAGTCCTGCTCACGCTGAATTTCTTGTTTCCGGTAAAAGGAACCCAACCGAAAAAAGTGTAGTAGTCACCTTCTGGCAGAACAGTAATCGAATCGTGGTAAAATCCAAGAGCGTCCTTTCTCTTCACAGATGAGCCCGTCAGAGGATCTCCACTGATCACGCGATTTTTTCCTTCCTTAAGCTTGCCTACAATAAGGTCCTCGATCATAGCTCCACGGATCACTGAATAGTACTCCGGGTTCTCAACCTGGCTTCCTGCCAGCGCAATCACACGACTTGGATCGTATTTGCCCTTCAAGAAGAAGCTTCCGATTGACGCCACGTCCTGTGGGTGCACGCACCACACTTTCTCACCTGCGTTTATCGGGTCTACTTTGGCGATTTGCACGCCAACGTTCCCTGCAGGGTGCTTCCCTGAAACTTTGTGCAGGGCCACTCCCTTGATGTCGTTGAGAAATGATCCCCCGATCCCCTGGACCGAGAGGTGCACTTTTCCCGAAGTCAATTTTGCAAGGGCGTCAATTCCAGCTTGAAATTCCTTTTCTCTTCCTTGCAGGGCAAACTCGTGAGAGGCCGCAAGTGGAGCTGTTGAGACCGCAGAGATAAATACTGCCTTGGGCTCATCGGCAGGGTTGGCTATAATGTCATAGGGTCGCTGTTTAATCATGGGCCAGCATCCACCTTCCAACAGCGCCTCCTTTACCTGGGGACCTGCAAGATTAGCCGGTGTCCTTGAACCGAAATCCTTAAAGCTGTCTTTGTCATCAGCCGCGATCTTAACCGAGAGTATTCGTCTTTTGGCTCCTCTCTGAATCTCCTTTATCTCACCGCTTACCGGAGAAACGAATTTGATCTGATCGTTGCTTTTTTCATGAAAAACGACGTCCCCCACTTTGACTTTTTCACCCACTTTGACTTCCATCTTTGGGGTCATTCCGTGAAAATCGGGAGGATCCAGGGCGAAGATCTTTGAGCGGACAGAGGCACTTAATTGAAGAGTAGCAACGCCTTTGAGTTTAATGCTCAGGCCCTTTTTGATTCTAATGTCTGTTGACATGTGTTGCGAATTAATTATCTATTTCCGCGGTTGTGCAAAAGGTTCTGAAAACGGAAATAATCAATGTTTCTTAATCGAGTGCAAATTTAATAATTAATATTTTATAGATTAGCATTTAGATAACATTTATTTGGATCAATTAAATTGGTTTTTGATGATCAACGCCCACTGTTTTCAGGGGTCTTCAAAGCATTCCGACACAAGACAGTCGCATCGTAAAAAGAACGGCATTGATCTGTTCATTTGGAGGATGCTGCTCGTTTTTTTCATTTGCGCTGCAGGAATCACTGCTGAAGCGCAGAATCCCAACCTGATAGCCCCGCCTGCCCATATCAAAACCGTGGTTCTAAAACCAGCCGATCCGGAGGCCTACACTCCCATAGTCAAACTGGGTGAAAAATTGATACTGAGCTTTGATGACATCAGTTCGGAAAGGCGCATTTATTCCTACAAGATCGAACACTGCGATTACAACTGGAAGATCTCGAACCTGGCCTCCACGGAATACATGACCGGCTACGCCTCTGACAGGTTCCGCAATTTTCAGAATTCATTCAACACCCTCCAGTACTACACCCATTATGAGATGGAGATCCCCAATGAGAACAACCGGATCAAGCTCACCGGAAACTACATGATCAGCGTTTATGACGACTATGGCAACATCCTGTTCACGCGAAGGTTCATCTACTATCAACCTCTCGTTAACGTTTCCGTTTCAGCACATCGAAGCACGAACGCTGCCACGATCAATGAAAGACACAGCATTCAATTTGTGATCAATCACCAGAACCTCCTGCTCAATGATCCCAACAGAGAGATCAAAGTGGACATTTATCAAAACAGCGACTGGAACTCGACCATCAAGGGGATTAAGCCCAAATACATACGTGGCACCCAACTGCTCTATAATTACGTGGACGAGATTTCGTATTGGGCCGGGAATGAGTTCCTCTATTTTGACACCAAGGAGATTCGAAATGCCACCAACAACATTTATAAGACACGAATGGAGGATATATTCAACACCTACCTCTATGCAACCGAGGCGAGGGGGAACCGACCGTACACCTTCTTTCCGGACATCAACGGGAATTTCGTTTTGCGCACCCTTGATGCCCAGGATGTCTCTCTCGAGGGTGATTATTCCCTTGTTCATTTCTCTCTTGACTACCCAAATAATATTGACAAGGAGGATATCTACCTCTATGGCAGCTTCAACGATTGGCAGATCAATGAGGAAAACAGGATGAAATACAATTCCGAAACCGGTTATTACGAGACACAGCTTCTCTTCAAGCAAGGGTTTTACAACTACACCTATGTGTCGGTCGGAGATGACGGCATGATAAACACGCACAAGGTGGAAGGCTCCTTCTACCAAACCGAGAACGATTACACGGTGATCGTTTACTACCGAAAATTCGGAGATCGGTACGACCAGGCAATCGGACTGGGAACAACCAATTCGGAGCGATTGCTCAATTAAATTCCCGCGATTTTTCTACTTGCGTTTTTTTCAACGGGATTCCTTATTCCTGAAATTTTTCTCAGCCAAATTCGATTCTTGATCCATTTCTTCACGAGAATGTGAATTCTCCATTGAAAAATATTCATTTGGAAATGAAAACTAAAATCCACTGATATATGTCATCTTTTCAGGTGAATCTTCAGCGTAATTTTGCTCCGTCAAACTGAGATTAACTCTATAAAAAGACTATCATGAATATCAGTCACATTGAGCACATCGGAATCGCCGTCAAAAGCATCGAAGAGTCCAAAAAGTACTACGAAGAGGTATTGGGTCTCAAGTGCTACTCGATCGAGGAAGTTGCAGACCAGAAAGTCAAAACTGCTTTCTTCCAGGTGGGAGACACGAAAATAGAACTGCTGGAGAGCACATCTCCAGACGGGCCGATCGGCAAATTCATTGAGAAAAAAGGTGAAGGCATGCACCATTTGGCATTTGCTGTAGACAACGCCAGCGAGGCACTGCAGGATGTGGGTGAGAAAGGCCTGCAGCTCATTGACAAGGTATCGAGAAACGGCGCCGAAGGATTGAAAATCGGGTTCCTGCATCCGAAATCCACCCATGGCGTGCTCACCGAACTT
>JAUIKV010000218.1 GCA_030430615.1 Bacteroidia bacterium | reverse complement strand
CGATTGTTGACCCGGACCATCCAAAGAATGGCATGGTGATGGACTTCGGAGACCTCAAGAAGATAGTCAAGGAGGAAATTGTGGTCAAGTTTGATCATGCTGTTGTGCTTAACTCGAATTCTCCACACCGGGAGCTCGCCAAAACGATTGAAGATCATTCCCATAAAATCGTTCTGGTGCCCTATCAACCTACCAGTGAAAACATGCTTTTCGATTTTGCCGAACGCATTGGAAGGAGAATTCCCGAAAACGTCTCACTACATTCCCTAAAACTATACGAAACTGCCAATTCCTATGCAGAATGGTTCGCCGATGACCAGAAAAACTAAAATATATTTTGCTTCTGACCAGCATTTCGGCATCCCGGACCCGGAAAGCAGTCGCGTTCGCGAGAAGAAATTCATTTCGTGGCTCGATGAGATCAAAGAAGACGCTGAATGCATTTTTTTACTCGGGGACCTCTTTGATTTTTGGTTTGAGTACAAGAAGGTAGTCCCCCGCGGCTTCGTTCGCGTCCTGGGAAAAATTGCGGAGCTTCGTGATTCGGGAATCCCTATATATTTCTTTGTCGGCAACCACGACCTTTGGATGCGCGATTACTTCCAGGAGGAACTGGATATCCCGGTTTTTGACCGGCCCCAAGAGTTCGAGTTCTCGGGCAAGCATTTCCTGATCGGGCACGGTGATGGGCTGGGCCCGGGTGACAAGGGTTATAAGAGAATGAAAAAAGTGTTCGCTCACCCCTTTTCCAAATGGTTGTACCGGTGGCTTCATCCTGATATTGGGGTCAGGCTTGCTCAGTATCTTTCGACGAAGAACAAGCTGATCAGCGGACAGGAGGACGTAATATTCCTCGGAGAGGACAAAGAATGGCTGGTTCAGTACGCGAGAAGGAAGCTGGAATCCAAGCACTATGATTACTTCCTTTTTGGGCACAGGCACCTGCCTATGGAGATCAAGATCGGGGAGAACAGCACCTACATCAATACGGGGGACTGGATCACGCATTTCACCTATGCGGTCTTTGACGGGAAAGACCTCAGCCTGTGCCGATACGAGCCCGAGAAATCCTAGAAATTCAAAACGATGGCGAAGGCCAAAACAACATTTTTCTGCCAGAATTGTGGCGCCCAATTTGCCAAATGGACCGGTAAATGCACCTCCTGTCACCAATGGAACACCATAGTGGAAGAGGTTATTCAGAAGGAGGAGAAACGCCAATGGGACAAACCGGCGGGTCCCAGAAAGGTGAGCAAGGCCCTCCCAATCAAAGACATTGAGGCAGGCACTGAAGAACGATTGAGCACAATCAACCATGAGCTGGACCGCACGCTGGGAGGGGGGCTGGTCAAAGGTTCAGTGGTCCTTCTCGGCGGGGAACCGGGAATTGGAAAGTCAACTCTGCTCTTGCAGATTGCTCTTGGCATGAATCACCGGGTTCTCTATGTTTCAGGTGAGGAAAGTCAGTCTCAGATCAAAATGCGGGCTTCGCGGATTGACCAGTCCAATGACAATTGCCTGGTGCTTACTGAGACAAAAACCCAGAACATATTTTCAATGATCACCGAGATCGAACCGGAGGTCGTCATCATTGATTCGATACAAACCCTGTACACCGAGACCATTGAAGCCTCGCCGGGAAGCATTTCACAAATCAGGGAGTCTGCGGCAGAACTGATCAAGTTTGCCAAAGAAACCAATACCCCTGTGGTGCTTGTAGGTCATATCACCAAAGAAGGCGCTATCGCCGGGCCAAAGATCCTGGAGCACATGGTCGATGTTGTTCTCCAATTCGAAGGAGATCGAAACCACACGTACAGGATTCTGAGGGCCCAGAAAAACAGGTTTGGATCAACCGCTGAACTTGGGATCTATGAAATGCAGAACAACGGTTTGAGAGAAGTGAGCAACCCATCGGAGATTCTGATTTCCGACAAGGACGAAGGACTTACCGGAATTGCCATCTCAGCGACCCTGGAGGGGATGAGGCCACTTATGATCGAAGTTCAGGCTCTGGTCAGCACGGCCGTTTACGGAACGCCTCAAAGATCATCGACAGGGTTTAACATCAAACGGCTGAACATGCTGCTCGCAGTTTTGGAGAAAAAGGCGGGATTTCGCCTTGGCGCGAAGGACGTCTTTCTAAATATTGCAGGTGGCTTGAAAGTCGAGGACCCCGCGATTGATCTTGCCGTAGTCTGTGCCGTTCTGTCCTCAACCCGGGACGAAGCCATACCTCAGGATGTCTGTTTTGCGGCGGAGATGGGTCTTTCAGGCGAGATCCGCGCCGTAAGCCGCATTGAGCAGCGGATTTCTGAGGCGGAGAAACTGGGGTTCAATAGAATAGTGCTCTCAAAGTTCAACAAGATCTCAAGAAGTGATTTTGAGATAGAAATAATTCGGGTTTCGAGAATTGAGCAAATCGTTTTTCAGCTTTTCTCGGATTGAAATCCTTCACTCTTTGGGTATGAGTTCGGTTCCCCATCCATCGTACTGTCCCTGGTAAACCTGGCTCAGTACCTTCATCAATGTGGTGAGTTCCGAGATTTTACTCGGTGTGATCGAATCCATGCGTGAAACTTGAAGTTCAAAGGGGTATTTGCTTTCGCGACGGTACTTGATAGAGTCAATCGAGAATTTCAGCGACTCGAGCTTTTCTGTCATCTTGAGCCTCTGTTTGAGCTTGTTGAAATAGATCCAGTGCCTGACTTTTCTCAAACCCTGGAGGTCGTCTCCTCGCAGCACCAAATCATTCAGGTATTGATGGTCGATCAAAAAATCTTCTGTTATGTTATCCGGCAATAGATTTGTAAAATAATATTCCCAGCTTCTGTCCTGCTTCAGTGTCAGGTACAATTCTGAGTTTTCAAAGCCTCTCTGCATCATCGTAGCCAGGCTGTCCCTTATGCCCAAGGTATCCTTAACGTAATAGACGTCAAACGCCAGACACTTGTAGGTCAGGATTCCAACCAGCTCATTGCGGGTAACCCTGCTTATTACCGCTGCAGTAGAATCAGAAAAGGAGAACACTCCGTCAAGGGAATCGGGAACGGGAAAACCGTTCTTCATGCAGGGCTCGAATTGGGTTCCGACTATGAGCAGATTCTTGTAATTCGGTTTTTGCACATAATATTTTAGGTCCATGGAAACAGAGAGCACGCTGGTGTCTTTGTCAACGATGAAGTCGATCCATTCATCCTGGGCGAATACCGAATTCGAAGCTATGTAAAGGAGAAAGGCCAGGAAAAGCTTCCTGTATCTTCCGCTAAAAAGGCTCAAGGTGACCGAAATCATTCTTTTTCAGGTGAAAATCGTTTAATTTTGAGACATACAAGCTAATGAATTCACCGAGAAAAACCTAAATCTGAAATTATGAAGAAACTGACCGTCTTCCTCGCCGTGTTTGCCCTCTGTCTCTCAGTTTCAGCTCAAGAGAAAAAGAACCAGAAAATAGAGCCCATAGGAGACCTGTTTGAGGTTACGGTTTACTACGACAACGGACAGATTATGCAACACGGATTTCTCACCCAGGATAATCAGCTCCACGCTTCCTGGGAGAGTTATTATGAGAATGGCAACCGCAAATGCATTGCCACTTACGACCATGGGGTCAAGGTCGGAACCTGGTTTTACTACTATTTTGACAAAAAGACCAAGGTGGTCTATGAGAACAATAAAATAGTTGAGGTTGTGGATATTCCTCTCGAATGATCAGTCCCTGATCACCTCTTTGAAAGCTCCACATAAACCGGAAAATGATCGCTGTATCCACCAGCGTACTTGCCATTTTGAAAACTTCGATTAGGATAGCCTTTGTATTTTCCCTCGCGGACGTAGAGCCTCGAAGGGTTGTAAATACCTGCCTTGTGAAACTTGAACCCACCCTGGGGTTTTGAATTGACAAAATTGTTGCTCAGCAGGATCTGATCAAAAAGATGTATCTGGTCACGATATGCCAGGGTATTGTAGCCTTTTTTAAACAGGCGTATCATCGGACTGAAAAAACCCATTGTATCCAAGCGCTTGTAGGATTGAGCACCAAGCCCTTGAACTAGGCTCTTATCTGTGGGATCATCGTTGAAATCGCCCAGGATGAGTATTTTGGCGTTGGAATGCTGCTCCCTTATTCGTTCGATGATTTTTTTGTTTACATAGGCAGCTTTCATTCGCTTTGAGGAAGAGCGTGACACGCCTCCTCTGCGCGAAGGCCAATGATTGACGAGCAGATGTATTTCCTCGGCATCCATGATGCCATGTACCCATAGAACATCACGTGTGAAGACCCGCTGACCGGAATTGTCCCAGATGCGAACCTCAAACGCTTCATGGGTAAGTGGGAAAAAAATGTCTTCCCGGTAGATCAGAGCCACATCAACTCCCCTCAGATCAGGGGAGTCCACATGGGCAATCGCATAAGACAGCGAGTCGAGTTCCGGCTGGGATATGAGATCTTCGAGAACCTGCCTGTTTTCCACCTCCGAAACAGCGAGGATATGAGGTCCGGAATCACTTCCGTTACTACCAATTTCGCGGATGATTGATGACAGGTTTCTCAGTTTTCTCCTGTAATCAAATGAGGTGTAGTTGAGTTTACCCGATGGGGTGTAATCTT
>JAUIKV010000217.1 GCA_030430615.1 Bacteroidia bacterium | reverse complement strand
TGAAAAGCGATAAAAAGCCGTTTATGATCAGCGACATGGGAGACAATCCGACGGCGGGTGGGGCAGGTGATGTCACCTGGACGATCCGGGAGCTACTTGCACGTCCTGAATTCGCTGACGAGAAAGGGCCTTCACTCATTTATGCCTCCATCCCTGGGCCGGAACTGGTCGCCCAGGCAGAAAAAATTGGCGTCGGAGGAAAGATTGAAGCCCTTGCAGGAGCCGCAATCGACGATCGATTTGCACCACCGGTGCTGCTCAAAGGCACCATCAGGGCTATTGAACAGGGTGACAAGCATGCCGAAACCGAGGTCGTGGTCCAGGTCGGGAGCATACACGTCATAGTGACCAAAAAGAGAAAGCCCTATCACAGGGAGTCGGATTTTACCCGTTTGGGCCTGAATCCCCGAGAGACGGACATTGTTGTTGTGAAAATCGGCTACCTGGTGCCTGAACTCTACGACATGCGGGGCGACTGGATTATGGCTTTGACCCCTGGAGGTGTAGATCAGGACCTGGAAAGGCTGGATTATCAGAGAATCAAAAGACCCATGTTCCCACTGGATAGGGACATGGAAGATCCTGATCTTTCAGCGCGTTTCATTCCTCTTTCGAATGAACCCATGTAAAATTTTGGCCCGATACTTGAATAGAGGGTACTGTAATCCGTTTCAAAAGGTGGAAATCAATTCGCAGATTGAAACAACTAATTTATAATTATGAGAAAATACCTTACACTTTTTATCGGAATTGCCGGATCGTTGGTTCTCGGCTTTGGTTTGACTTCCTGCGAAGGACCCGCTGGTCCTCCGGGCCCGCCGGGATTTGATGGGGTTGATGGAGCCGATGGTTTGATCGGTACAATTTTCGAGGCTCAGATTGATTTTGACAAATCAAATGATTATCAGGGAATTGTTGATTTCCCATCCAATATAGACGTCTTTGACAGCGATGTGGTGGTAGCATACATCCTGACCGCGGTTGACAATGGAACGGATATCTGGGAGCCGCTTCCTCAGACACTTTTCTTTGATACAGATATACTTCTATACGGATATGATCACACTACCTTTGATATTCGCTTCTTTCTGGATGGAACGATTGATTTGGGAAGCCTCGATCCGTTTTACACCGATGGGGTCATATTTCGTGTAGCCATTATTCCGGCGGATTTCGCCTCAACTCTGGATATCAATAAGTTCGAAGATGTGATGACGGCCCTGAAAGTAGATCAGGTGAAGAGAATCAACTAAGAATGTTCTTCAGAAGGTTCCTCAGAAGCCGGAAGACGGTTCGATTCGGGCAACTTGATGTTGAATTGGCACAAGAGTCTTTCAAGTTCGACAAGAAAAACCTTAAGTTCTAACGAATGGATTAAAATATCCTTGAAGTTTGTCTTTTTCATAAATAGCAATATTCTTTTTTGATGCTCTTTAGTGAGCCAGGATCATAGCATTCCTGTCTTATAATAACGAAACAATGTATCTGTTAGTATAAAAAAACCGGCGCGAATAGCGCCGGTCAAACTGAATTTATAATGTAAGTTGCAGGATATCAGCCTCTATAGCCTTTTCCAACAAGCGTAATTTCAAATCCTCTTTTGTTGAATCTTTTCTCAGATGAGGCCTCTTCATTAATGAGGATAACGGAGTATCCTTTCTCAGCTGCCTCTTTTTTCAAGTCTTCCATACAGTTCTTTCTGAACTTGGCTCTCGTTCCAAAATTCAAGCTTGTGTTAATGGAAGAGCTCAAGGTCTCTCCCTGATGCAAATTGGCAACCTCGCTCGCCTCATAAACTACCTTTACATTTTCCCAGGATGTTTGTGGTTCACTGGTTACTTCATTCTGAGCCATCATAAAGGAAAAACTCATCAATAGGGCGAAACTTGCAATCAATCTTTTCATAGGATGTCAATTTAGGATCAACAATTTAATTAATACTACGAAAATAACAAAAAAAACCTAATAAATACCTATATCATTAAAATATTAACACAATAATAAGAATACGGCAAAATAATGAAATTCAGCACGACACTGCATCTTCTTACGAAATCAAATTTTGGTCCCCGGTCAAGATTAAAACATGATTTGTCTGGGAATTCATTAACTTTCACTTCTATATGTGCTAAAACCATGCGTATCAATGCAACCAAATAAGATTGTTTTTCTGGCATTTTTTTTCACTTTTCTAACCATTGACGCTCAAGACCTAAGAACTCTCTCCATCCTTGAGAATACAATTGAGGAGACTTCTGGTTTGATTTATTTCGATGGCAGAACTATCACTCATAATGATTCGGGTGGAGGCGCCATTTTATTTGAGGTTAATGAAACGAGCGGTCAAGTGACTCGCCAGGTGGTAATAGCAAATGCTGCGAATCGAGACTGGGAAGATATTGAGCAAGACGAATCATACATCTACATCGGGGATTTTGGAAACAATAACGGTAATCGCCGAGATCTGAGAATCTTCAGAATAAGTAAATCAGACTACCTGGATGGGGACGATACAGCAACAGCGGAGGTCATTGAATTCATCTATGAAGATCAAACAGATTTCACATCTTCAAACATGAATACGAATTTCGATGCCGAAGGGCTGATCGCCTATGAAGATTTTCTTTATGTTTTCACAAAAAACTGGATTGACGGCAGGACTAACATCTATAGGCTATCCAAGAACCCTGGTAGTCAAACCGCTGTGCGCATAGATGATTTCAACAGTGAAGGCCTCGTCACGGGTGCAACGTACAATTCAATATCGGATCGGGTTATTCTTGTAGGATATTCAGGTATTTCTCCTTTTCTGACGCAACTCTCAGGTTTTTCGAATGGGAAATTCTCCAATGGAAGCATTATAAGAACCGACCTGGATGTGCCCGCTGGAATATCAGTCCAAATAGAGGCTATCGCTTTTGAAAACGGAACGCGTCATCTTCTGACCTCGGAGTCGAGCTTCCTCGGGGACGCTGGCCTAATGGATACTTCTCTAAGTACCTTGTCTGACGAAAACCTGGACGCTCTCGCAACCATGATCTACCCGAATCCTGTGAAGGAAAAGTTGTGGGTCAATGCCAAATCTCCTCCGAACCGAATCGAGATTTATGATTACAGCGGAAAGTTGGTCCTTGAGAAAAGGGTAAATTCAGATTCTGTATCTCTCGAAGAATTACCCAAAGGGAATTACTTAATCCGCTTCCACAACGATTCAGGAGTGACCGTTCGGAAACTGATTCGGGAGTGAATTTGAACTCATTTTAACTCAAGAATCTTCTTCCCCAAGCGGTATCAACAGAACAGGTATTTTAGTTTTTCGAATCACTCCAGCTGCGACGCTTCCGAAGAAGAGCTTGTATAGCAAGCTGTGATCCTGGTGTCCGGTTATGATCAGGTCGATATTTAACTTGTCCGCTTCTTTCATGATCATTTCGGTGGTCATTCCCTTGATGAGGAGTCCGTCGGCTTCCACACCTTCGCTTTTTATCTGATTGGCATATTCGAAAAGCATTTTGTGCTCTTTTTTCAGTTCCTGGGCCATGGAGTCTCGAATGTATTGAGGACCCACTCCGAAGCCCACAAATTCAGGTTCGGGAGAGGCAACGTGTAGCATCCAGATTTTGGCTCCAAACGCTTTGGCCCATTCAAGAGCCCTTTCGATCAAGATTCTTTCTCCATTGTTGAAGTCGATTGCTAACAATATATTTTTCATAATAGTGGTCTTTAAGTTCAACTTACTTTTCAAACACCTTTCGGGCGAAAAATGCTCCTGCTCAATTGGAAATATAGTGGTTCGGATTCGTTCTTGCATTGATGCAGGTCAATGCTTTTCTTGATTCGGGTCAATTCCTTAAAGCCAATTATGTTCAATTTTTCTTAATTTTAAGGAATCAACTACCTCAACAAATGACTTTGTCATGAAAGCCGCGCCGCGATACAGTAGGAAAATTGAGCACATTGACTATTTGAAAGAGCTGCATAAAAGGGTGCAGAAAAGACTCAGTGAGCTGCCTTCTTCCAGGATGAATATGGTCAGGTTCAATTTGTTCTTCCTGCCTGGGATTTATTTTGCCATGTATATTCTGGCGCTGACATTCTCAGCCAACTATTTCTTGTATCTGGGCCTCTACGCCTTGATGGGACTTATGGCTGTGGTGATATTTTGTGAGCTCATTCATGAACTCTGTCACAATAATGTGTTTCGAAGCAAAAAGCTCAACAATACTGCATTCATGCTTTTCGATTTATTGGGAGCGAACAGCTATATATGGCGATTGAGGCATTTGAGGTCGCATCACAGGTATCCCAACGTTCAGGGCTGGGATACGGATATAGAGCAGAAAGGCCCCATCGCGGTTTATCATGATGAGGAGCTGAGTGATTTCATCAAATATCAGAACATATATGTATTTTTTCTTTATCCCCTGTTTATGATCAACTGGCTTCTCGTGCGTGACTTCCGCGACTATTTTGCAAAAGACAGAATCGCAAACAAGAGGTTTGACATCCCCAGAGTTGAATACTTCAAATTGTTCTTTTTCAAATTTTCCTACCTGTTTTTCATGGTAGTTGTACCCTGGCTTTTTGGTGAGGTGACTCTTCTGCAGTCCATTTTTGGATTGATAGTTTTAACCGTTTCAGGAAGTGCTCTGGCTATGATTGTTCTC
>JAUIKV010000216.1 GCA_030430615.1 Bacteroidia bacterium | reverse complement strand
TGGAATCAGCCCTTCGGATGTAGAATGGGTGCTAGCCCGAAAGGACTCCTCGGCCGATGTGAGCGGCAAGGCTTCCAAACAGGAACAGGTTTTGCCGGAAGGCCTCAAAATGAGCTATGGAACCCCAGGTATGGATGAGTCCGATTTGTTGGTGAACGGAGAAGTCGATGCCTTGTTTCACGCGGTGCAACCCAAGGCATTTGTAAAGGGAGACCCGAAGGTTGGGCGACTTTTTTCCGATTCACGCATGGTAGAGCGGGACTATTATGCCAAAACCGGTATTTTTCCGATCATGCATGCGGTTGCGGTTCGTAAAACCTTATTGGACGAGGAGCCCCGGTTGGCCGAATCGCTCTTTAAGGCTTACAGTGAGTCCAAAACGATGAACTACAACTACATGAGTAAGTTGGGTTGGGCCTATGACACACTCCCCTGGTATGGACAGGAGCATGAAGATACCAAGCGGGCCATGGGTGCGAATTTCTGGCCCTATGGAATGGATGCAAATCGAAAGACTTTGGAGACCATCTGCCAGTACTGTTTTGAGCAGGGCTTCATCAAAAAAGAAATCAATTACGAGGACATGTTTTTCCCGGGATCGATGACTTTTTCAGAATAAGTCGCTTTAATCCCTGAGTATATCAACCCCTATCGTGGAGCTGGATTGTCCGCCTTCATTGTCACGAACGGTTAGCTTGATCGCTCCTGGCCCGGGAACATCTCCAGCAAAAAAACCACCCTTGATTCTGAAATCTTTGGCGCCATTGGGGATCTCCGTCTGGTCGGAAATGATCGTGCCTGCGACACCCTCTAAGGAATGACTCGAGTAACCTCCATCGGTTGCTACCGTGAATTCAAAGGGCAGCAGCTCACCCGTTTTAACTTCGTACATCATCCCGTTGTCAGGATAGGTTATGACCGGAGGATCAGAGTCATCATCTGCGCAGGAGAGGGTTATGCTTCCGATGCCAAAGACCAGAAGTAAGAGGAACAGCTTCAGGTGGGGATTCATATTTTTTTTGAATTTGTTGAAGCTGCGAAGTTAGAAAAATCTGACTGTGATACAAGTTATTTTGTCTCCTCTATAGGAGAAACAACAGCTTCTTCAACTGACTTTTTGCTGCTAAACTTTTTTCTGAGATAACGCTGTGCCGGAATTTCAAGGAATCGGTAAGTGAGATACGAATTCACGATTAACAAAGAGAGAAGAACTCCGAGAATCACGAGTTTGGTCGTCATATCGGGAATAACTCCTTTCTCAAAATTGAGATTTTTGTAATTCAAGAAAAGTAATAGCCAGAATAACTGTAGGAGATACACCGAATATGAAATGTCCCCAAGGAATCGAAGAGGTTTAACATTGAGAATACGAGAAGGAATCCCGGTGTTCAATGCAGCGGATAGGACGATGCCTCCGAAGAATATGATGACAAAAAGGTCATGAATATTCATATGCAGGAAGAGATAAGCGCCAATAATTGAGATGTAAAAAGCCCAGTCGCTTTTCCAAAAAGTATTGCTGTCTTTTACTTTTTTGTAAACCTGATAAATGCCAAGTCCTAAGGTAAATTCAAAAAGACATCGTAAAGTTCCGAAATCAAGCGTGTAGTCGAGGTTTCCATTTCCTCCGTATTGAGTCAAAAGAAACAAGCCGACAAGGCTAAGGCCCCAGAAAACATAGGTGATCCTGGAAAAGCCCTTGTTGATCAAGGGTATGATGAAAATGGCAAGCAGGTAGGTCCACCACTCTGCCGCGATCGACCAGGAGGGAAGATTCCAGCTGTAGTCACTGATAATGCCGCTGGACTGCCCAAATAGAAGGTATACGAAAAAATCATAAACCGGAAAGAAGCCCTTGTACGAATCATAGTAGTCTGTGCTCATGGCTGAAAAAGCCGCAAACTGGGCGAACAGGAATAGGAGAGCGAAGAGATGAAGAGGGTAGAGCCTACTGAATCGTGCCCAAATGTATTTCCTGACCTGGCCGCGGTCTTTGTTCATCAGCTTATCCCCGTAGACGTGGCAAATCACAAATCCGCTGAGCAGAAAAAAGAAATCGACTAGCAGATAACCATTGCCAACGACCATTGTCGTTTCGTGGTTGAACAGACCGGTTCCTTTTTGGCCACCCAAAAAAGCGTCATAATGAAATATAACCACCCAAATGGCAGCAATTCCCCTAAGGGGAGTCAATGTGTCAATAAAAGGAATCCTTTTGTCCATGGATGGTTTGTTTGTATTTCAAAACAATAAAAGGCAAAACTCCGATGTCAGGAATTGATTTTGGACCAATGGCGTCCAGGAGTGTCCCTAGACCTCTTTTTCTTTATCAGGGTTTTCCTCAATCTGATAATATTTTGTAATTTTCTGGGAATGAAGTAAGAATTTATGCATTTGTAAATTCTTGTAATTCGAATAACAGACTCATGAACTATTTTTTTTCAAAACCGCGGCCTTTACGCCTATTTTCATTGACTCTAACTCATATCACTATGCTTTTGTCAATTTGGTCTTTCCACGCCCAGGAAAACCTGGCCACCCAACTGGGATACGACGCTGATGCCCGCTTGCTTATCATTCATGCCGACGACCTTGGGGTTTCGCATTCTGAAAATATTGCATCTTTTGAGGCCATTGAAAACGGCTCTGTCAATTCGGCGAGTGTCATGATGCCTGCGCCCTGGGTTTTAGAAGTAGCTGAATATGCAAAAGCCCATCCGGACACACACGATTTTGGCTTGCACCTGGTGCTGACCTCCGAGTGGAAAAATTACCGATGGGGTCCGGTGAGCTCGAGCGACAAGGTAAAGAGTTTGCTTGGCGATCATGGGTATTTTCTCGCAGATTGCTCGACCTCGATTGAGATGGAAGAAGCTGAAACCGAATTGAGGGCGCAAATCGACAGGGCTTATGCCATGGGACTGGTGCCTACTCATCTCGACAGCCATATGGGCTGCCTTTTCCAATCTGAAGAGCTCTTGGAACTATACCTGAAGATGGGCCAGGAATATCGTTTGCCCGTTTTGGTCACTGAAGATATTCCAGCAGAGCTTCTATCAAAGTACGATGTCAAAGCCGTTTTGACGGACGCCCTTACGATCATGCCGAATGAATACGCAAAAGGGGTGGAGGAGTATTATTCGAATGCAATTCGAAATCTGAAACCCGGGGTCTCAACGCTTTTGATCCATACGGCATACGATAACGAGGAGATGAAGGGGATGAACATAGATCATCCCGAATGGGGCAACGAGTGGAGACAACGGGATTTTGACTTTTTTACCAGTGATGCCTGCAAAAGCCTCTTGAAATCAGAGAATATAGAACTGGTAACATGGCGCCAAATCAAATCAACCCTCTACTCTGATTAGAAGGGCTTTTCCTACCAGGTCGTATGAATGATAAATGCAGGATGGGGCTTGTGTTTCTTCCTGATCGTCCCAGCTCATATTCCAGAAATTCAAAAAAATCAGTAACTTTAAAAGAATTTAATGTTAACAATCATCCCTTAATTATGAAAAAACTAGGTTTAATAATCATTGCAATTCTCTTATCAGGGTCGATTCATGGACAGATAAGTTATTTGCAATACCGTCACGTGCCTGCGGAACATGAGGCTAAATTTTTAGAAAGAGAAACGAAGCATTGGTCTAAAATCGCCCAGTCAGCCATAAAAAAGGGCCAGATGAGGTCCTGGTCGTTGTGGCGTGTGGTGGGAACAATCAGCAGCGACTCCTCCACTCCCAACTATGTTTTTGTAAATTCGTATGACAACCTCGATCAAATGGATCCTCAAAAAGTCTGGGGTGAGAACATGGACGCTCTTGGAGATGTCAAGCCCGAAGACATTGAGACCAATTCTTTCACGACAACAACCTATGATTACTATGTGCAGGCTGAGGATCAAATTCCCGGCGATTACAAATACGCTTTGGTGAACTATGCAAAACCCACTGATCTGGCCGCCTTTATCAAGGAGAACAGGGAGTTGTGGAAGCCGCTGCACAAGGCGAGCATTGAAAATATTCTGAACAAAATGACCTACTGGGGTATGTCATCCGTGATCTATCCGGCAGGCAATCAGGCCATGTTTTCGGTCTATACGGTAGATGGATTCAATTCGCTCAACGACGCTCTTGACTATCTTCGCTTCACTGAAACTGCTGACAATTCACCAAACGCAGCAGCGTGGAATGATGTGATTGACAAGACAAATATGGACGAGCTTACACCCAATGGCTTCGAGCGACGCATCATTTACGAAAGGGTTATGCTCATTAACGAATAATAGGAGTTAGCAGCGAATAATTCAGGCAGTATCTTCTTATCAGAAGACAAGGATAGACAATAGAATTGTGTTATTTTTGTCCGATACGAAATGGAAGATATCTACAACATTGATCTGACTGATTTCGGCACTTTGCTGATCCTCTACGGAGGCATCCTGGCGATCCTGTTGTTACGGTACTTCTTTATGTCGGGTCTTTACTACAGCGTGTTTCTCGTTCTTTTCAAAGAGAAGTACAAGGACCGTGTCCTTTCCCGAAAGATACCCTCCCGCGATCAGATTCAAAGGGAGTTAAAGCTTTCGATTTACAGCACCTTCGTATTCGGGGCTGTTACTATTGGTTTGATCTGGATTTGGCAAAAGGGGTATACCCAGGTGTATACGGATCCTTAT
>JAUIKV010000215.1 GCA_030430615.1 Bacteroidia bacterium | reverse complement strand
CCATACGCCATTCTGATCTTTATCATATCCAGCGTAGTGATCTATTTCACCTTGAAGAGAATCACCACCGCCAAGCAGGATGAAAAACTCAAATGGGACAAGGAACTCATTGCTCAAAAGATAAAATACGATTATCCCCTGCCTATTTTTGAGGTAGATGACTACAAGTCGAATATACCGGTCAGGGACACCCTGTATTTCAAGGATACATTGATCTACCAGGTAGTCAGTGGGGTCGAGAAATACGAATTGTACCGTCAACTTACCTCGGTCGAAAACCTGCAGAACAGAACCTATCGGATCGTCACGAGAACTTCACTGGTCCGAAACCAGGATTACATTCTGATCATTACCGTCTCTGTGGGGATTGTGGTTCTCCTGTTGATGATCACCGTTTATTTTGTCAACACGCATGTTATGAGGAAGGCCTGGCTGCCTTTCAATAAGAATTTGCAGATTGTCAAGAACTTTAGCGTTGAGGACAACAAACCAATCACATTGGAAAAATCGGGGATCGATGAGTTCGAGGAGCTCAATGACTCGCTCACGCGTCTTACAGACAAGATCGTATCGGATTTCAACAACCTGAAAGAGTTCACTGAGAATGCTTCCCACGAGATGCAGACGCCTTTGGCCATCATGCAGTCAAAATCAGAAATGCTGCTCCAATCTGACAACCTTGACGCTGATCATATTGAGCACATAAGAGCGATCTACAAATCGGTTCAACGACTCTCCAAGCTGAACAAAACGCTGCTCCTGCTTTCAAAAATTGAGAATAATCAATTCACCGAAAAAGAGACTATTGACGTCAACAAAAGCATAGAGAAACAGTTGGAAATTTTCGAGGACTTCATCGAAAACAAAGAACTTGAACTGGTTATGAACACAACTATGGACGTGACGATTGAAGCCAATCCACTGCTGTTCGACATGGTGATATCGAACCTGATCAGCAACGCGATCAAACACAATTTGAAAGGAGGCAACATAACGATATCTACGACCAAGCTTTTTGTCAGTGTTTCGAATTCCGGATCCCCGCCTACCCTGGATTCCTCATCCCTGTTTGAACGGTTCAAAAAAGAGAGCTCATCGTCTAATTCTTTCGGGTTGGGGCTGGCTATAGTCAAAAAAGTTTGTGACAATTACAACTGGAAGATCACCCATTCATTTGCTGAGGATCAGCACAATATATCCATATACTTCTAAGAGATAAGAAAAATATTTAAACAGGTGCTGCGGGCTTCAGAAATTCTTTAGAATGATACCCTACGTTTGTACTGTAATTGGATGTTGTTACTCATCGTAACTATTTCAGGACGTTCAAAATTCATGCTATGAATACTGAAATAAGCTAAACATCAATAGATTCTTTACGAAAACTGAATATTTTGAGGGGAATATGAAGTTTTCGAACAGAATCTGATAAAAATTGAAACATTAAGCTGTTTTGATTTGCAATAAAAAGCCTGTAATTAACTAAATTACAGGCTTTTATTTTATTTTTTTTCATTTCTGAACAAAACTTCAGATTTTCTTCAGAATTCACATCTACTTTTACGACAGTTTTGAATGCAACGCTTGTTGCTTCTTGACATATAAACAAAAGTAAAACTTTTTAGTAGTTTTTGCTGAGAGATTAAAATATTGGACTGAGGGGAATGATATTTTAAATTAATCAGCGTTGCAAATACAACAAATATTAAGCTATTTTAATTTGCAAAATAAAAAAACCTGTTCAATCCATTGAACAGGTTTTTTTTTGCTTTATGTCACTTCGATTAATTGGGCGGTGCGGTCGTCATTTTTTACAGCACTTTGTCTGCGCTGAAGCTTCCATTCTTGGAGTGAGGAAAGTCCTAATATAGTCAAAATCATTGTCGTGCACTCTAGCCGAATCAACCGCGCCAAATGTTGATAACTTAGAGCCTTATAAACACAAAATAAACCCATATAAAACAAGGGTTTTCTTATATTTGTACGGTTTAAACTGAAGGATAAAAACACAGTAGAAAAATATGAGCGACGAAACTAAAAAAAATCAATATTCAGCGGATAGCATTCAGGCCCTCGAGGGGATGGAACACGTTCGGATGCGTCCTTCGATGTACATCGGAGACGTCAGTTCCAGAGGACTTCACCACCTGGTTTACGAAGTGGTTGACAACTCCATAGACGAGGCCATGGCGGGACATTGTGACAGGATCGATGTAATCATCAATGAGAACAATTCCATAACAGTACGAGACAACGGTAGAGGTATTCCCGTTGGCATGCATAAGAAAGAAGGAGTTTCTGCATTGGAAGTCGTTATGACGAAGATCGGTGCAGGTGGAAAATTCGACAAGGATTCCTACAAGGTCTCCGGAGGATTGCACGGTGTCGGGGTGTCGGTAGTAAATGCACTTTCCAACCATTTGAAGGCTACCGTGCAAAGAGAAGGTAAAATCTGGGAGCAGGAATATGAAAAAGGAAAATCCATGTACCCCGTCAAAACAGTTGGGGATTCTGACAAGAATGGAACAGAGGTTACTTTCCTTGCGGATGACACCATCTTCCAGACGGAGATTGTGTACAGCTATGAGACTCTTGCAGCTCGACTTCGCGAACTGTCTTACCTCAACCAGGGCATTACCATCACCATCACTGATCGAAGGGAAAAGGATGACGAGGGGAATTTCGTCCACGAGAGGTTTTACAGCGAAGACGGACTTAAGGAATTTGTCAAATATCTAGATGCAACCCGTGAACAATTGATCGCCAATGTGATCAGCATGGAAGGAGAGAAGAACGGAATCCCCGTCGAGGTGGCCATGGTCTACAATACTTCGTATACCGAGAATCTCCACTCCTATGTGAACAATATCAATACCCATGAGGGAGGAACACATCTGTCTGGCTTCAGGAGAGGACTAACCAATACCCTGAAAAAGTATGCCGAAAACTCCGGGATGCTCAGCAAGCTCAAGTTTGACATCTCAGGCGATGACTTCAGGGAAGGACTGACAGCTATTATCTCCGTCAAGGTTGCCGAGCCCCAATTTGAAGGACAGACAAAGACAAAGCTTGGAAACAGGGAAGTGTCTTCGGCTGTGAGTCAAGGAGTTGCAGAAATGCTGACTGACTACCTGGAAGAAAATCCGGATGACGCCAAGATCATAGTGCAGAAGGTAATTCTGGCTGCTCAGGCGCGTCATGCCGCGGCAAAAGCCAGGGAGATGGTTCAACGCAAAACAGTCATGTCTGGAGGCGGACTTCCGGGTAAGCTTTCCGACTGTGCCTGGAGTGACCCTGAAAAATGCGAGATCTTTCTCGTGGAGGGGGATTCAGCAGGGGGAACTGCCAAACAGGGAAGAGACAGAAACTTTCAGGCCATTCTTCCTTTGAGGGGTAAGATCCTCAACGTTGAAAAAGCCATGCAGCACAAGGTCTTTGAGAACGAAGAGATAAAAAACATGTATACGGCTCTAGGAGTGACCATCGGAACCGAAGAGGACCCAAGAGCCCTGAATCTCAGCAAACTAAGATATCATAAGATCGTGATCATGTGTGATGCTGACGTTGATGGAAGCCATATTGCCACCCTGATCCTCACTTTCTTCTTCAGATACATGAGAGAGCTGGTGGAAAACGGAAACATTTACATTGCGGCTCCACCATTGTACCTTGTAAAAAAAGGCGCCAAAAAGGAATATGCATGGACGGATGGAGAACGCGATAAAATAATTGAGAAAATGGGAGGAGGAAGCATTCAGCGCTACAAGGGTCTGGGTGAGATGAACGCCGAGCAGCTGTGGGATACGACCATGAACCCTGAGTTCAGAACCATGAAGCAGGTATCCATTGAGAATGCCACTGAAGCTGATCGTGTATTCTCCATGCTGATGGGAGATGACGTTCCTCCGCGAAGAGATTTCATCGAAAAACACGCCATTTACGCGAATATTGACATTTAATTTTAAAACTACATAGAAATGAAAGTAACTATCGTAGGTGCAGGAGCCGTAGGAGCCAGTTGTGCCGAGTACATCGCCATTAAGGATTTCGCATCTGAAGTCGTGATTGTGGATATCAAGGAGAACTTCGCTGAAGGAAAGGCCATGGACCTCATGCAGACCGCCACCCTGAACGGATTCGATACCAAAATCACAGGGTCTACGAACGATTATTCCAAAACGGCCAACAGTGACGTTGCCGTCATCACAAGCGGTATTCCAAGAAAACCGGGAATGACTCGCGAGGAATTGATCGGGATCAACGCTGGAATTGTGCAGACCGTGGCTAAAAACATCCTTGAACAATCTCCAAATGTCATTTTCATCGTGGTGAGCAACCCGATGGACACCATGACTTATTTGACGCACAAAGCGCTGGGTCTTCCAAAAAATCGAATCATCGGTATGGGTGGAGCCCTTGACAGTGCGCGTTTCAAGTACAGATTGGCAGAGGCCTTGGATTGTCCGGCCTCAGACGTCGAAGGCATGGTAATCGGTGGCCACAGTGACACAGGTATGATTCCTTTGACCAGACTAGCCGTGAGAAACAGTGTGCCTGTCACCAAATTCCTTTCTGACGATAGACTGCAGGAAGTTGCTGAAGCAACGAAAGTCGGAGGAGCCACGCTGACCAAGATGTTGGGAACAAGTGCGTGGTATGCTCCAGGAGCTGCGGTGTCTTCCTTGGTTCAATCCAT
>JAUIKV010000214.1 GCA_030430615.1 Bacteroidia bacterium | reverse complement strand
CTGCTGGTAAACCTTTTCAAGTATCCCTTCTTCCAGTTCGGACCCCGCTACGCAGCTGCTACAGGAGAAAGCCTGATTGACGGATACAAGAGATTGGGATCCTGGGTGCTGATCAGTTATTTTGTGATAACCCTGCTCACGATGTTTACTATACAGGCAGCGGTTACCGTCGTCACTGCCGGACTCGCAAACAATCTTTTCGGGATAACAGATGATATTGGCCTTTGGAGCATCATCGTCACCCTGGTTTGTCTTGGAATACTTCTAATGGGAAGGTACAGCTTACTGGACAACCTCATGAAACTCATCATCACCGTGCTTTCAATCAGCACAATTGGTGCGGTTGTGGTTGCGCTTGCGAAATCAGAGACAGCCATTTCCCTGGCTCCCAGCCTGCCCCAGGGATCTGTGGAAATTGCTTTTCTTATCGCTTTTCTGGGATGGATGCCGGCTCCACTGGACGTTTCCATCTGGCACTCACTCTGGGCCATTGAAAAAAACAAGGACATGAAGACAGGCTTTGGAACGCAAAAAGCACTATTCGACTTTGACGTGGGCTATCTTGCAACGGTGTTCCTCGGTATCTGCTTCATGTCGCTGGGAGCCCTGGTAATGTTTCATTCTGACAAAGAATTCAGTAGCAGCGCGGGTCGTTTTGCTCAACAGCTCATCGAGATGTACACCGCCAATCTCGGAAAGGGGGCTGCCATTTTTATAGGTGTGGCAGCTTTCACCACTATGTTCAGCACCACGTTGACCACACTTGATGCCTCACCAAGGGCAATGGCCAAAACCACTGACCTGCTTTTGAAAAAGAGTTCCAATCGTTACTATCTTTTTTGGATTCTCATTTTATCCGGGGGCACCATGGTCATACTGAGTTATTTTCAGACGAGCATGATCACTTTTGTAAAAATTGCGACCATACTCTCTTTTTTAACGGCGCCTCTCTATGCCCTTGCCAACCTCACCCTTGTCACGGGAAAACACATGCCAAAATCGCTTAGACCCTCGAGACCGTTGGTGATACTAAGCTACCTGGGCCTTGTATTTCTCATAGGATTCTGCTTGTGGTATCTGGGGAGCACGTTTAACCTTTTCTGATTTTTTCATATTTTTTTGCTCTGTGTGAGATAAATAGCATTATCTTTGCATTTTAAATAATTAATTATTCAAAATGTTACAAGGTAAAGTAAAGTTCTTCAACACCACCAAAGGTTTTGGTTTCATCGTTGAAGACGGAACGAACGACGAACATTTCGTTCACGTTTCAGGATTAATCGACCAAATCAATGAAGGCGATACGGTTGAATTCGAATTGAAAGAAGGAAGAAAAGGGATGAACGCGGTAAACGTGAAAACCATCTGATATATTCATTACCACTTTTTCGAATGTACAAGCCCGCTTCTGAGAAGCGGGTTTTTTTGTGATTATTTTTTTGGATACATGACATATGTCAAGTTGAACGGAGTTTCAATACCTACTTTTACAGATCGTTAAAATTCTTTTATTTCAACTCAACATATTTAAAATGCCCAAAAAACACACCTTCCACATCCCTGTCATGGGAACCGGCTTTACTCTTGACACACCCCTCAAAGTAGCCCACCTGGGCATTGATTCCGTCGTGTCAATAGTTGACGATGTATTGATAGAGAAAATGAGGCGGATGCTCTGCGAGCGTTTTGACATTTCTTATAAGGCCATTACACAAAATGCGGAGGACTTCCGGGCAAAGCGAATTAGGTCATACCTCAACCTTCTCAACGATTTGGTGGCCAAACGATTCAATGCACTGAAAAATGGTTCCCGCGAGTCGATGAGGGAAATCAGAAAATATTTGGATCTGCTTCCTGACAATGCGGAGCTGATTGCCCAGTTCAAAACGCTGAAGAACAATTTGGAATCTTTTACGGATCTGGAAAACTGGATCGATAAGAATCTGTGTCTGGGCAAGATCGATGTGAACATAATGACCAAACTCGACAAGCCCAACTTTTTTAAAGGTGAACCCCTCGGAGTTGAGCACAACGATGCACATGCAGCATTGCGCGGATATGCGACAAGCGATCTTGAATCCTCCGTGGTTCTCTCTGCAGGAATGAACCCAAGATTATACAGCTATTTGGAAAGTTTTGAAGATTTTTTCCCGGACGCTGAGGGAAACATCAGGAAAAAAGTCATCCTTAAAGTAAGCGACTACAGATCGGCCTTCATCCAGGGGAAGTTCCTGGCCAAGAAAGGAATCTGGGTTTCTGAGTTCCGGGTTGAATCCGGACTGAATTGCGGCGGGCATGCTTTTGCAACCGAAGGTTCACTCATGGGGCCTATACTGGAGGAATTTGGCAAGAACAGAAAAGAACTCACCAAAACTCTGGAATCCCTTCTAATTCAAGCTCTGCGAGACAAAGAAAAAACAATTCCAGAAAACAGCATGAAAATCAGAATAACCGCACAGGGCGGAGTTGGCACCAGCGAAGAACACAGGTGTCTGATTGAACAGTATGATCTGGACTCTATCGGTTGGGGGTCTCCTTTCCTGCTCGTTCCCGAAGCAACAACTGTTGACAGGGAAACGATGAAAAAACTGATTTCCGCCAAGGAAGATGACCTGTACCTCAGTGAGATCTCTCCTTTGGGTATTCCCTTCAACAATCTGAAAAACAACTCGAAAGATGTCGAAAAAATGGAGAAAGCAGAGGCCGGAAGACCCGGCAGTCCCTGCCCCAAAGAGTTTCTGGCGCTACACGCTGAGCCAGGTTCAAAATACCTCTGCACCGCTTCGCGACAGTACCAAAGAAACAAAATAAAACTGCTCAATCAATACCAGCTGCCAAAAGAAAAATACGATAAAATCTTTAAGAGCATCATCGAGAAAGCTTGTCTCTGCATGGGCCTTGGAGAAGCCTCCACGCAGGTATACGATCTCGAACCTTCTGCAAAGAAAAAAGGAGTTTCAATCTGTCCGGGACCGAATATGGCCTATTTCGACAAAATTATGAGTTTGAAGGACATCGCTGATCATATTTACGGTCGGATCAATGTAATCACCGGAAATAACCGACCGCAAATGTTTGTCAAAGAACTGCAGCTCTACCTGACTTATTTTTCCAATAAAATAGATGAGATCAAGGAAGCTCCAACCAAACAGCAACAAAAGTACCTCAATACGTTTTCAAAAAATCTTCAGCAGGGCATTGACTACTATCTCAGTCTCTCGGAACAGTTAAAAAACAAGTATAAAGAAGGGTTTGAACATATTGAAAAAGAAATGAACCTTCAGAAGCACAGCATGAATGAACTCAGGGCCCGATTTGCCCTCATGTGATCCAGGAGTCAGTCGAGCAGACCTTGAAGTTTTGCGTATTGCAACAGCATGATGGTCTTGGCGTCCCTTATCGTTCCATCAGAAACCATTTTCAGGGCGTCCTCAAAGGGGACCTCCAGGACCTCGATGTCCTCCTGTTCCGAATCGAGCCCTCCGCCAGGTCCGACGCGGTCAGCATCCGTATACTCGGCGACGTAAAAATGAATGATTTCAGTCACCGCTCCCGGTGACATGTAGGACTCAAAGACTTTTTCTGCTTTCCTGGGCCGAATGCCTGATTCTTCTTCAGCCTCCTTCAAAACACAAGTCTCAGGATCGTCTCCGTCGAGCAAGCCCGCACAGGTCTCGATCAACAGGCCATCGCCATTTCCGTTTAGATAGGAAGGCATGCGAAACTGCTTGATCAGGATAACCGTTTGCTTCTCGCGGTTGTACAACAAGACGGTTGCGCCATTTCCCCGATCATAGGCCTCACGCGCCTGAGAAGACCAGCTTCCGTCCCTGTTCTGATAATCGAAAACGACTTTGTTCAGAGTATACCAGTTGTCAGACAATAAAATCTTCTCAACGTTCTTAACTTTCGGATTCACCGATCTAGCGCGTTAATTTTTTATACTTGATCCGTTTTGGTATCATATCCCCACCCAAACGCTTTTTCTTGTTCTCTTCATATTCCGAGAAGGACCCTTCAAAATAGTAAACTTGGGAATCGCCCTCAAACGCCATGATGTGCGTACAGACACGATCGAGGAACCACCTGTCATGCGAAATGATAACCGCACAGCCGGCAAAATTCTCAAGGCCTTCTTCGAGTGCCCTCAATGTGTTCACATCCAGGTCATTGGTAGGCTCGTCTAAAAGTAATACATTACCCTCTTCTCTCAGAGTCATTGCCAGGTGAAGTCGGTTGCGTTCCCCTCCAGAAAGCGCAGAGACCTTCTTGTTCTGTTCAGAGCCGCTGAAGTTGAAACGCCCGAGATAGGCCCTAGAATTGACCATCTTACCACCCATCATGATCATTTCCTGCTCATCCGAGAAATTCGCCCAAATAGATTTTTCGGGATCGATATTCGAATGGCTTTGATCCACATAGGCAATCTTCGCAGTTTCACCTACCATGAATTCTCCTTTATCCGGGGCCTCTTCCCCCATGATCATTTTGAATATTGTTGTTTTACCAGCTCCGTTCGGACCGATAATGCCTACAATCCCGTTGGGTGGAAGGTTAAAATTCAGGTCATCGTACAACAGTTTGTCCCCAAAAGCCTTGGCTACCCCTTTGGCCTCGATTACGTTATTACCCAGTCTGGGCCCATTGGGAATGTAAATTTCCAACTTCTCCTCTTTTTGCTTTTGATCCTGTGAAAGAAGCTTGTCGTAACTGGAGAGCCTTGCTTTGGATTTGGCATGGCGGCCC
>JAUIKV010000213.1 GCA_030430615.1 Bacteroidia bacterium | reverse complement strand
TGGAAAAAGCGCAACACCCTTAAGATTTTCTCATTGAATGGAAAGGAAGTAATTGTCAAGTCTTTTAAGATTCCTCACCTGGTGAATCGATTTGCTTACAGGTACCTCAGAAAGTCCAAGGCCCAGCGATCGTATGAACATGCCAGTATTTTGAAGCAAAAAGGTATTTTGACCCCGGAGCCGATCGGATACAAAGAGGAGTTCGATCTGATCGGTCTCGGAAGCAGCCAATACATTTCGGCCAAATTGAACTATGATTTTGACTTCAATGCGCTCTATGACCCTGAATTCGAAGATCGAGACCTGCTCCTTGAAAAATTCACCGAGTTCACCTTTCAGCTCCATGAAAGAGGAATCCATCACCTGGATCATTCACGAGGCAATACCCTGATCATCAAAAGGGGAGAGGATCAGTGGGATTTCTACCTGATTGATCTCAACCGGATGCGCTTTGAAACCATGGACTATCAGAAACGCATGGATAATTTCAGCCGTTTGGGCCTGACCCCGGATATGATTGAGGTGGTGAGTCGAACCTACGCAGAGCTCATAGGTGAAAATGTCGATAAAGTTCGAGCCGATATGACAGAAAGTTGCGAGGCATTTGACAAAAAGAAAGAAAAGAAAGCCAATCTCAAAAAGAAGCTGGGTCGTTCCTAAGTCAAACCCGACTCACTTTGTCCAAAAGGTAAAAATCAGCTAAGACCATGGCTGCAAGTGCCTCGACGATCGGCACTGCGCGAGGAACCACACAAGGATCGTGACGACCTTTGCCCATCATTTCGACTTCATTTCCCTTAGAATCGATTGTATCTTGTTTTTGTATCAGCGTCGCGACGGGTTTAAAAGCCACCCGAAAGTATATGTCCATGGCATTGCTGATTCCACCCTGAATACCGCCGGACAGGTTGGTTTTTGTGCTCCCGTCTTTATTGAAAAGGTCGTTGTGCTCGCTTCCCTTCATCTCTGCTCCGCAAAATCCGCTGCCGTATTCGAAGCCTTTAACCGCGTTGAGGGAGAGCATCGCCTGTCCAAGTCGTGCGTGCAACTTGTCGAAGATCGGTTCACCCAGCCCTCTTGGAACATTGCGCATGACACAGGTGATGGTTCCGCCAATGGTATCGCCTTCCTTTTTAATTTCAGTGATCTTCTCGATCATTTTTTCCGATGTCTCGGGATCAGGGCAGCGCACCATGTTCGATTCAATTTTTGAAAAGTCAAGATCCTGGTAAGGTTTATCCAAAAATATGGTTCCTACGGATGAAGTAAAGGCAGTGATCTCAACATCCTTCAAAAGCTGTTTGGCCAAAGCACCGCCCACGATCCAGTTTGCGGTTTCCCGGGCCGAGCTTCTTCCGCCGCCCCGGTGATCCCGAATGCCGTATTTCTGATCGTAGGTGTAATCCGCATGAGAAGGACGATAAACGTCTACATTATGCGAGTAGTCCTTGCTGCGCTGGTTCGTGTTTCGAATTTGAAATCCGATGGAGGTGCCGGTTGTTTTCCCTTCAAAGATTCCGGAGAGAAACTCCACCTGATCGGGTTCCTTTCTTTGGGTCGTGATCTTCGACTGCCCGGGTTTGCGCCTTTCAAGCTCTTGTTGGATGGCATCGAAATCGAGTTCCAGTCCGGCCGGACAGCCATCGATGACACCACCAATTGCTGGCCCATGTGATTCCCCAAAAGTGGTTAGCTTGAAGATTTTTCCCAAAGAATTGCTCATTTGACCGGATTAAAAAATGAAAGCCAAAGTTAACACAATTGATCCAAATTAAGTTGAGCCCAAATTTCTTTAATTTTGCCTGACCTAGTGCTCTAAGAAGCACCTGCCAAACTGGTTTGTCATTCTCATTACAAGGAAATATTCAGTGCATTACAAGATCAAAGTTGTCGGAAGGGTTCAAGGCGTATGGTTTCGCAAGTACACGAAGGAGGCAGCCGATTCCTTTGGAGTCAAAGGATTCGTTGAGAATTCCGATGACGGAAGCGTATATGTGGAGGCCGAAGGGAGTTCGGATCAGCTGGATCAATTTCTTGAGTGGCTTCAGAAAGGCTCGCCCATGTCCAGGGTAGAAAAGGTCATTCACAGCAGAGGACAACCTGTAGGTTTTTCTTCCTTTGAAATCAGGCGGTAAAGAACCAGAGTTTGATTGCCATAACGCTAACCATTATAATAAGGAAGATTTTCACGGCTCCGTCACCTTTTCTTACCGACCATCTACTGGAGAACCATCCGCCAAGGGCATTGCCGATAGAGAGAACCAAACCGTACTTCCAGTTCACCTGGTCATTGATGATGAAAACCGAGAGCGCCGAAATGGTATAGATAAAGGCCACTACCACCTTGATGGCGTTGCTTTTGACCAGGGAAAACCGATTGACTCCCGACAGCACCAGGAGAATCAGAAAGCCCGTACCTGCCTGAATGAAACCTCCATAGATCCCAATGAAAAAGAACAAGAGCAGGCTCAGCCAAAGGTGCTTTCCGGTGATTCGCTCGATCATGTCTTCGGTGCGCGTCTTGCGATTGATCACCAAATAGACCACAACAAAAATCATGATCACTGCCAGAATTTTGTTGAACAGGTCCCCCCGGATGTCAATGGCGATCTGGGCCCCGATGATCGCACCAACCATGGCAGAAAGTCCGAAATAAATGCTGTATGGAAAGGTGTTGATCCCCTTGCTTCGAAAACCCGAAATCGAAAAGACGTTCTGAATGAGAATGGCCACACGGTTAGTTCCGTTGGCAATAGCCGGGGGAAGGCCCAGGAAAATTAGCATGGGCAGGGTCAGCAGAGATCCGCCGCCTGCCATGATGTTGATCACTCCTGCGACGAATCCAATGAGAGCCAGAAAGAAAAGTTCGATTTCCATATCACGGATTTGAGACGAAAATACTATTTTAATTCAAACCCGGGTCGGTTAACAGCACTCGGATCCCTTCCAAAAATTTCTCGAAATGTTTTACAAAAACAAAAAAGGGTATTATATTTGCGCTCGCAATTCTGTGCTACAGAACGACTATTGGAGAAATGGCAGAGTGGTCGAATGCACTGGTCTTGAAAACCAGCGAGGGTCACACCTCCGGGGGTTCGAATCCCTCTTTCTCCGCAGAGAAAAAACCCGCAACGAGAGTTGCGGGTTTTTTGTTTTCCGAAAACCGTCAAAAGCTCGCTTTTGTAAGGTTGTAGGAAAACAAAAACCTCAAACCGCTGCCAACACGGTTTGTTGGGTTTTTTCTCTGGACGGTCCCTCCTTTGGGATCAACGCAGTTAATCCTTCTTTATTGATATTGATCAACTCCTGTATTGACAGTCATCATTGCAGCTATGGATTTTAAAGGCGAACTTCTTTTCGTAAAATTTAAAATTCAGTAACATGCGCAATCAACCAATCTATAGTTTGAGCAGAAGACAGCTCTCTTCAAGATGGAGCTGGACATATGTTCTACGGAACCTCCTGTGGATACCATTGATTTCTCTTTCACTGTTCTTCCTGACGGGATGTAACGGCGACGACGACGATGATTTCTCCAATACAGGCAACACGCTTTCGATTTCGGACATTCAGGGATTTTGGATGGCGACATCTGCAACCTTTTCAGGGCCAGAGTTCATCGATCTTTATGAAGAACCAGCTTCGATTACCCTTTCGATTCAATCCAACGGCCGATTCACTTTCATGATTAAGAGACCCGGAGAACCGGATGAAGTCTACACGGGAAAACTCGGATTCGATGGAGATTTTCTGGCTGTCAGATTTGATGGAGAGGATGAAGACGACTCCTTCTTCATTTCACTTGTCAATGACATCCTTACCCTGCGAGGTCAAACCGAACTCGATCTGGATGGAGATGGAGACTTCGATTTAGGAATACTCGAACTAATCATGGAGCGAAACTAGTGTCGTTCAAGTTCGAATATTGCTGAATGAACATTTCGTATCTTTGATTGACGGCCACACGGGCCTGAAAGCGAAGTGTTTGAACAATGAAGTATTTGATCGTTATCTTGACTTTTCTGGGATGTTCGTACCTGACTCAGGCACAAGTGCTTGATTCAGACCCGAATATTGCGGGAAAGAGCGTTGTGGCCGATAAGGAGAAGAAATCGGAGTCCTACTTGAGAGAAGTTCAGTCGCCTCTTGTACCGGAGGCGGTGAGAGAATATCAGATCATGGCTGTTGAATACGATGTCGCCCAGTCTGATCTGTTTGATGGGCGGGACGCTCTTTTCCTTGTCCTCTTTCGCACGCAGAAGGGCTTGATCGAAGCCTCGTACGACTGGACAGGTGAGTTGGTCGAAACGATAGAAAGGTTTCGCAATATCGCTTTGCCGAGAGAGATCATATTGTCTGGAATGAAGAACTATTCGGGATGGCGTGTCATAGGAACGAACTACTACGTATACTATGTGAAGGACAGAAAAAAGAGAATCCTTTACACCATCCAGATTTCCGACGAGCAAAAGAGAAAAAAGATCCTTTTGGATGCAGAAGGAACGATTATCAATTGATTTTGATTCGTCAAGTTTTTGGATTCACGCCTGATCCGCCGGTTATGCGCTAGCCGTTGAAGAGTCATTTTACCGAATAATAATGTTTAACTATATCTAAAAATAGTTAAACAATATGTATCTTTGCAAGGAACAGGATCAGAGAGACAGACTCTTTGACTTCCGACTAAAACCCAGCGCACATGTTTGGCCTATTTAAAAAGAAATCCGAAAAAGAGAAGCTTCAAGAGCAGTATGAGAAGCTCATGAAAGAAGCGCATAGTTTGTCTACTTCAAATCGCAAGCTCAGTG